>JBBDND010000080.1:0-5876 GCA_040877865.1 Bacteriovoracaceae bacterium
TGATCCCACCGACCAGTTGGACCGTTTTGCCGACCAGGCCATGTTAAAAGAGGGCGGTGACGAAGAAGCGGTTGATCCCGACTACGATTTTGTAAGAGCTCTTGAATATGGCATGCCCCCAACAGCGGGAGAAGGCATAGGCATTGACCGTCTCGTAATGATATTGACCAATTCGCACACCATTAGGGACGTCATTCTTTTTCCTTTGCTTAAAAAAGAGAGTTTCTTCGAAAAAGAGGAGTAGATGGGCTCCGCTTTTTCCTTTTTCAAAATCATTATCCAAGGAAAAGCTTCTGGACGATTCTTGGTCGCCGCTGTGCTTAGCTTTTCCTTTTCCATAGCCGTTATCCTCTCAACCGTCGGGTTAATGGACGGCTTTGTAAGCGCTTTAAAAACCTCTCTTAAAGGCTCCTCCGGCGACTTTCACATCACTTCAAACAGGGGCTTTTTTCTCAAGGAAGACGTCTTGCCCGCCTTGGAGGATTTTCCGTCCGCGTCCATTATGCAGGTTGAGTCTTTTGCGGTTTCAAACGGGCTGAACAAAGGCGTTTTGGTTAAAGGAGTTGAAAAAGACGAGTTTAAAAAGATTTCCTCTTTAAATCTGGAAAAGCTTGAGAGCGGAGTGGTTATTGGAAAAGAACTCGCGAAAGCTTTGGATTTAAGTCCCGGAGACGAGCTGACGCTGACTTTTGCCAGCGACCAGACCAGAGATCAGGGAGGCGCGGTCCTGAAGAAGTATAAAGTTGACTCGGTTGTCTCCCACGGAATTTATGAAAAAGATTTGCGTTTTGTTTACACCGACCGGTTGAATTTAACCCGCGGCTTTGGCTATAAAAAAGGCGCGGTGAACAAAATCTTGGCCTTGCAAAACCCCTCTTTGGGGTTTGAGGCCTCCCAAGCGGCGTTGAAGCGAAAGTTGGGAAACAAGTTCGAAATTGAGCCCTATTGGTCCGAATATAAAACCTTGCTGAGAGCGGTAGAGGTTGAGAAAACTTCCATTAGCTTTATTTTGCAAATTATTGTGGTGGTCGCCATTTTTAATGTCATCGCCTTTATTATTTTTATTTCAGAAAAAAAATCCCAAGAGTTTTTTTTATTGAGGGCGTTTGGCGCCAGCATGAAAAAAATTACCAGCTTTTGGCGGGGCTTGCTGCTGTTTATTTGGTTTGCGTCCGCTCTTTTGTCTTTGGGCCTCACTTGGCTTTTCAACTTGCTCCTAACCAGTCTTCCCGTGTTCGAATTGCCGGGAGACATCTATGTGTTAAGCAAATTGAGGCTCGAGCTTGGATGGGAAGATTTTGCGCTGGTGTTCTCGCTGGCCCTGGGTTGGATTTTAATCATTGGCGCCGCGACCATGTGGAGAATGAAAAAAAGAACCGTTTTGGCGGGTCTTCGAGAGGAGTTTAAATAATGAGTTTTGTTAATTGCTCGAAAGTCACAAAAAGTTACGGCCAAACTCGGGTGCTGCGAGGAATAGACTTTAAGCTGGAGGAAGGCGAGCAGACGGCGGTCGTTGGCGCTTCAGGTTCTGGAAAGTCCACGCTGTTGTACTTGCTGGGAGGGTTGGACCAGCCGGACTCCGGCAAGATAGAGGTGGGCTCAAAAGATCTTTCCCGTCTAGATGACGAAAAGTTGGCCCGTTACCGCAATAACTTAATAGGTTTTATTTTTCAGTTTCACTTTCTTTTGCCTTCAATGGACTGTTTGGACAATCTTTTGTTGCCGGCCAAAATAGGAAATCATTCTCTTAAGGAGGTAAAATCTCATGTTGCAGGCCTGGTGGAAAAGCTTGGGGTGGGACATTGTTTAAAAAAATATCCCTACGAAATCTCAGGGGGCGAGCAGCAAAGAATTAATATTATTCGCGCGCTGTCTTTAAAACCTAAATTATTGCTGTGTGACGAACCAACTGGAAATCTAGATTCCAAAAATTCAGAGCTGGTTTCAACGACGCTTTCCGAGCTGGCGCAAGAGCACAATAGCGCGATGATTGTGGTAACCCATGACGCCAATGTCGCGTCGCATTTCTCGCGTAAAATAGTCATTGAAGATGGTCAGATAATTAGCTAATATCTCAATGATATATACCTCAAAAAGTGATTTCCAAAGCTTGTAAAAAGGTTCATGCGTTTAATGTTGAAATATATTCTATTCTTTGTTCATTTTTTCACTTTTGGAATTCACGCTCAGGGAGTTCAGGCTCAAGAGAGTTTGGGCAAAGTGCGAACTTATTTTACCGTGGACGAGATTCAAGTCGTCGGGGCCAAGAAAGTCGAGCCCGAGGCGATTATTGAAAAAGTGGCGATCAAAAAAGGCGAGAAGGCCGGCAATTATTCCATTCGAGAGGCCATCAAGTCCATTTACGCCTTGAAATACTTTGAAGTGGTGGAGGCCCATCACGTTCAAAAAGACGGCAAAAACATTTTGCAATTCAACGTCAAAGAAAAGCCAGTTGTCAGCAAAATCAGCTTTAAAGGAAACGAAGAAGTTTCAGCCGAAGATTTGAAAGAGCAGATAAAAACCAAAGAGTTTAACATCTTGGATGTGAACACCATTAAGAGCGATGTGGGGGCGATTCAGAAGTTTTACGAAGAAAAAGGTTATTATCTCGCAAATGTGGATTATGAAATTGAGAAAAATCAAAGCGGCGGGGTTGATCTGGTTTTCGTCGCGCAGGAATTCGACAAAGTCCGCGTTAAAAAAATCATGTTTTTGGGCAATAACGAAATCGCCGACGACGAACTCAAAGGCTTTATGCAAACACGGGAGGAGTCGCTCTTTTCCGGTTTAAGCGGCTCCGGCAGTTTTAAAGAGTTTAACTTTAAAACAGATGTGGAAAGGCTAAAGTATCTTTATAAGACCAAAGGCTATTTGCAAGTCAACATTGGCAATCCTTCCATTACCGTCTCCGAGGATAAGAAGTGGATTTTTATCACCATTAAAGTTGTCGAGGGGCCGAAGTTTAGCGTCAACAACATCTTTTACAACGGCGAGTTGTTGTTCACGGAAAACGAAATGAAGGAAAAAACCCAATTAAATCCCGAAGACACTTATTCGGAAGAAACTTTAAGACAAGATATTCAGGCTTTGACAGAGATGTACCAAGACAAAGGCTACGCTTTTGCAAACGTCTTGAGAACTTTGCAAATTGTTCCCGGAGAAAACAAGGTGGACATCCATTACTCTTTTGAAAAGGGGGAGATCGCCTACTTTGGAAAAATCATAGTCAAAGGAAACACGAAAACCCGAGACAAAGTTGTGAGAAGGGAGTTGAGAATTCACGAAGGAATGATGTACTCGGGCTCGCTGCTTAGAAAATCAAAAGAAAACGTGATTCGTTTAGGATTCTTTGAACCTTCTAGCGTCATTTTTAACACCGTCTCTCCCAAAGGAAGCAATAATATTTTAAATGTGGAAATCTCCGTAAAGGAAAGGCAAACCGGGCAAATATCCGTGGGCGCGGGATATTCAACCGCCACGAAAGGCTTTTTTCAGGCTTCCATCGCGCAAAACAACTTTAGAGGCCTGGGGCAAAATTTAAACTTGAACGTCTCGCTGGCCGAAAACCAAAAAACCTACAATCTCGGATTCACCGAGCCGTATTTTCTTGATTCCCGTTGGACGGCGGGCGCCGACGTTTATAGAACTCAAAGCGGACTGATCACCTCCTTTAGCTCCGAAAAGTATGGAGCCGATGTTCGCGTGGGATATCCCATATTTGAATACACCAGGCTCTTTATGACTTTGAGGCACGAGGTTACCGACATTCAAAACGTGAGAAATCCGACTGTTGACGAAGACATTGAAAACGGCACCGCCGCCACTTTAAAAATGTCTATGCGCCATGACAAACGAAACAATATATTCGAGCCCACCAACGGGCATTACGGCAGCCTCTCTTTGGAATACGCGGGGCTCTATGGAGATCAGGAATGGATGAAAGCGGCTGCCGAGGGCAGGCTTTACCGGCCGGTGTATGAAGAGCTTGTCTTTCGTTCGCGTTTCAGAGCGGAACAATTGATGAAGACGACCGATCGAGCCCTGCCAAGAACTGAAAAATTCCAAATGGGCGGCTCCCGCAACATGAGGGGCTATGACTTTGAGGATGTTGGCCCGAAAGAATTGTTAACGGATGAAATATCGGGCCAAGAGAGGTTGTTTAACATAGGCGGGCAATTCTCTCTGTTAACGACGCTTGAGCTGGAGCATCCATTAATTAAAGACGCGGGCCTTAAGTGGGTGGTTTTTTATGACGCCGGCAACGTTTTTGAGGAGGCCTTTGGGGAAAATAACGATTATACTTTAAGACAGGACTACGGGTTTGGATTTAGATGGTTCTCTCCCATTGGCGTTCTGCGTTTCGAGTTTGGCTATCCCATCGACCCTGAAAAAGGACAGGAAGGACAGCAGTTTCATTTTGACATAGGACAATTATTTTAAGTTTAAAACACTTTTAGGTTCAAGGAGAATTATATGAAAAGAGCGTTAATGATTGCAATTTTGACAATGGGATTTTCCCTTGAGGCCATGGCCAACGTGAAGATAGGCGTTGTGAATATTCAACAAGTGATCACCACCATTGACGAAGGCAAAAACGTCATGAAAACTTTGGAAAAATCTTTTAAGTCCAAGCAAAAAGAGATTAAAGCCGAAGAGCAGGCGATAAAAAAAATGCAAGAGGACTATCAAAAACAGAGTTCTCTTTTAAGCGACAAGGCCAAGGCGAACAAAGAAAACGAAATTAGACAAAAAATTGGACAGCTTCAGCAAAAAACAATGGAGTACCAAAAAAACATCCAAGGCCAAGAAAAACAGCTTAAACAACCCATCTTGGAAAAACTCAAGCCCATTATAGACCAAGTGAGCAAAAATAAAAAAGTGGCCATGACCTTTGAAGTGTCTTCCTCGCCAGTGGTTTACGCTCAAGAGCAAGTGGACATCACCAAGGAAGTGATCAAAGCGTACAATTCGAAGCATAAATAAAATCATGAATTTTGACGATCTAAAAGCGGCTGAGCCCTCCTTTAAAATAAAGAAAGGAGAGGCTTCCAAGCTCAAGATTCAAACAATCTCCACCCCTAAAGCTCTTGCCAGGAACTCCTGCGTTTTTATTAAAAACAACAAATTTTTAAACGCTTTGCTTGACGCTGAAGTTCCGGAAGAAGTTTGTTTGGTGGCTCCAGAGAGCTTTTACGATTCTTTGGAGAAAGAAAAACTGGCCGCTCTTGAAAGCGCCGCCGCTTGGTTGGCGTCTGTGGACAGCGTCGAGTTGGCGATGTGCTCCCTTTCCAGGCCTTTTTACGAGCAAAAGTTCAAAGGCCTAAACACATTCGTGGACGGACGACAGATGGGAACGGCAGATGTGGATCCCGACGCCGAAATCGCGCAAAATGTTTTTATCGGCGAAGGCTGTGTTATTGAAGAGGGCGCGGTCGTTATGTCCGGCTGCGCGCTGATGCCAAAAACGCGAGTAGGAGCCGGCACCGTTCTTTTTCCAAACGTGACCCTTTATCCTTTCACTCAAATTGGCAAACAATGCCGCATACACTCTCAAACAGTCATAGGAGCCGACGGTTTTGGCTACAACTTTGTGGGGGGAGAGCACAAGAAAATTTGGCACTTTGGAGGAGTTGTCATAGAAGACAACGTGGAAATTGGAGCTTGCTCAACGGTGGACGCGGGCTCGTTCACTCCCACCTTTATAGGTAGCGGAACAAAGCTGGACAACTTTTGCCAAATCGGACACAACTGCAGCGTTGGAAGACATTGTGTCTTGTGCGGAAGGGCCGGCTTGGCCGGCAGCGTGACTCTGGAGGATTACGTCGTCATCGGCGCCGGCGGGGGCTGCGCGCCCGGATCGACTTTGAAACAAGGAT
>JBBDND010000081.1:0-5860 GCA_040877865.1 Bacteriovoracaceae bacterium
TTTAGTTCCTTCCACTTCCACCGCCAATTCGCCGGAAACTTCTTGGTGCAACGGAATAATGTCGCCCTCCTGAAGTCCAACCAAGTCCCCCACAGTCATTTCCGTGTCCCCCAGCTTAACCACAGCTTGAGCCGTGGCGCCTTGAACATGCTCGTGCATGGATTGAGTCCAAAGCGAGTCCACCACATCGTTTTCGGATTGATAGCTGGAGCTAAGTTTTTGTTTTATGGGCTCGATAGTGGAATAAGGAATAACCACCATGATGGTTCCCGAAGCCGATTCAAACTCGACTTCAAAAGTGGTTGTGATAATGACGTCAGAGGGAGGAACCACCCCTACAAATTGGGGGTTGATTTCCGTTCTCATGTATTGAGCGTCTATCTTGTGAACAGGAGCCCAGGCTTCTTCCAAGTCGGTGATGGCCATGTCCATGACTCTTTTCATAAAAGAAAGCTCAATTGAGGTAAATTCCTTTCCTTCAATTTTGGTAAAAGGCCTGTCCGTTCCTCCAAAATAAGAGTCGATAATGGCGTAAGCCAGTTTGGATTCAAAAACCAAAAGAGCGGGCCCTCTCAACTCGTTAAAGCGCATGATGGACATACAGCTGGGAATGGGCAAGGTGTTTACAAATTCTCCAAATTTTAAAAGATCGGTTGAGATCATGGAGATGGTGGAGATTTTTCGTAAAGAGTTTGAGAGAGAAACCCTAAACGAGCGAATAAATCTTTCATAGATAATTTCGAGAATGGGCATTCTGCCTCGAATGACCCTGTCCTGATTGGTTAGGTCATAAGGCTGAATATTTTCCGAGGAATCGTCGTCGTCATATTCCTCATCAAAACCGGAATCAACAAATCCTTCGCCGTCTTCGTTTACCGCGCTTAAAAGAGCGTCTACTTCGTCTTGACTTAAAACCTGAGCCATTTTAATCCCCCTCCTGGGCCAAAACAAACACGTCCTGTGTTTGCGCAATTCACATCCAAATCAGTTGATTTGGAATCCAACATAAAAAATATCCACCACTTTTCCGTCTATCAAAAAAGAATTGATGGCGGATTTGATTTGTTCTTTCAAATAAAGCTTGCCGTCTCGCTTTAAAATATCTTCCGGCCGCTTGGAATTTAAAATACCAATAATGGTGTCTCTAATTTGCGGCTTTCTCGCTTCCACTTCGGCTATTTCAGAGCCCTCGTCCAGCTTTAACACCGCGTTTAGCCGGACATATCTTCTCGGGCCGTCCCCTTGAGCGAGATTGACGGTGAAAGTTTCCAAATTGACCAGCGATTCGCTTGATATGGTTTCAATGGGCCTGTCTTCAACAATCAGCTCATTATTGTTAGAGCCGGAAGCTTGTTTTAAAAGCTCGTTTAAATCAGGCCTTTTTGCTTCCATTTGCATGAATTGATATTGAAAGAAGGCGACAACCGCCAATCCAACTGTGTTTATGACAAGCAATAAAGCCACGAGCGGGCTCTTTTGACTTTTAGCGGGGCCTTCCGCGTCTGCTTGGCCAGCGTTTTGCTTTTCTTCCTCGGCCATGAATCTAAACTCCTTTCAGATCAAAACGACTTCCTGTCGTCCATGTCAAAATTATAACTGGCAAAAATTTTGATATCAAGTACATCCTGCCGGTAAGGCAAAATTATCCTAAAAATTTCCTCATTTGGCGTCAGCGCTTTGACACCAGGCTCTTTTTTTCAAAGTTTTGACTAAATTCTTGCTGTTTATAGGAAAGTTTTGCCGATGATGTAGAGCCACATGGTAAATAGAACAAGACAACTGGCTCCAAAAAATTTCATTCTATGGAGCACGTTATTTGCTCCCAAATGAATGACGGTGTGAACAAGCCTAAACGAGCAATATAAGACAGCCAGAGCGCTGACAACCCCGTCCTGAAGCTGAAGCCCTAGAACAAGTAAAACAGCGACATGAAAAAGCGGCGGCATTTCAAAAAGATTTTTATAGTGCCGGGAAGCTTGAACAAGTTTTTGCGGCATCTGGCTTTCTGTCTCATAAGTTTTAAAGTGGCGAACTCTAACAGCGCCGGACCTTATGGCCTTAACCCTTCTTAAAAACATGACGCCAAGAGTGAAGAAAACGAGAAGGACCATAAAAAAGGAAGAGGCGATTAAAATGTTGGCGTGCATTGAGTGGTTTCTCCATTGATATAATATAATGATATAATATAAGGGGCATAAAAAAGGGGAAGCCACAGCTTCCCCTCTTCATATCTAAACCTGGTAAAAGGTTATTAGAACATTTCTTTCCAAGCTTTTCCTGGACGAAACTTAGGAAGAGTCTTGGCTTTAATTTTGATTTTTTCGCCAGTGGCGGGATTTACGCCGGTTCTAGCTGATCTTTTAACTTTTGTAAAAGTGCCAAATCCAACCAAAGAAACATCGTCGCCTTTTTTAACAGACTTCTTGATTGTTTCAAGCATGTTGTTGATGAAAGCGTCGGCGTCTTTCTTGGTTAGGTGGTTAAGATCTTTAGTCTTCAAAATGGCTTCTACTAACTCTTTTCTGTTCATACGAATCTCCAAATGTCAGTGTTAATAATACTATAGGAAAATGTTTGCTTATAATTTTTATAATGGCAAACCTTTTTTATTAAATGTCGTCTTTTTTTATAAAAAAAGTCTTTTTTTAGACAATGGCCGAAAAAGCGTCCCCCAGGGCTTGCCAGTCCGAAGCGTTTAAGTTAGCGATTATTTTTTGACAAAAAAAAAGGCCCGCCAAGCGAGCCTTTTCTCTATAAAAACTTAACGCGACTAAAGTTTAACTTTGCCTTTTTCTTCCAATTTTTTTATCAAATCCACGAAGTGAGAGGTGGGATAGGCGCCTTTGACGGGAATTCCGTTCAATAAAAAGCCGGGCGTTCCTTGAAATCCAAACTTGGCGGCTTCTTTCAGATCTCCTTCAATTCTATCTTTAACTTTTTGAGAATTGACGTCTTTGGCCAGTTTCTTCATGTCCACTCCCAGCTTTTTGGCCAAGGATTTGAAGTATTTTTCGCCTTGTTTGATTTTGCTTTGATTTTCAAAAAGCTCGTCATGGAACTTGACCGCTTTGTCTTCGTTTTGCAGTCTGATGGCTTCATAGTATTGGGAAGCGGGCATGGCGTTGGGGTGAAAGCTTAAAGGCAGATGCTTGTATACAAACTGAATTTTTCCTTCATATTTTTCAAGCAATTCCATCACAGTCTTATAGCCCCTTGTGCAATAAGGACACTCAAAGTCGGAGTACTCCACCAAAGTGATAGGAGCGTCCTTGGTTCCTCTGATCAACTCATCAGTTCTAATCTTTGCCTGGAGAGGTTCGTCAAAATACTCTTCCAATTGTTTTTTCTCTTCCACTTCCTTTTTCTTTTGCATGTCCTCGCGGGCGACTTTGACCGCTTCATTTAAAGCCTCGATAAACTCCGAAGGATTCTCTTTAATCGCTTCCGTTAAGATGCTTGGATTTTTCTTTAACGTTTCTTTAAGCTGAGACTCGCTCACATTACAAGACGTGAAAGCAAGAGCCAGAACCAAAGCCGTTAGTGACAACAAATAAGATTTCATACTCTACCCTTTTTTTGAATTTGTTAACGTATTCTAATCTATATGATTATTTATTCCCAGATTTTTCTTTGTTCCTTTTTGTTTCGCTCCCTTCCCCGCCGCCAGACAAATTCGCTCCAATATGTTTTAAATACTGATTTAGGGAACGTCCATAGGGTCGAACATGATTATAACCCAACAAATGCACACGGGCTTCAAAATTGCCTTTCATAAAAGATCTCATAGTGGAAAAGAAACCAAAAACGGCTCCGGAGACCTTTCCGTAAAGATGCCAGGTCAGCATCATATAGGAAACGAACAAGAGCAAGGTGGCGACCACGCTTATTGTTTGAAAAACATAGGCCTGTTCTTGAAAAAAATGAGAAGTTCCCGAGCCATGAGTGTTTAAAACTTGAACGGCCAGGTCAACGATGTCTTCGCGGATCGCCGAGGCGCTTATATTCAAAATAATAACAGAAATCAAAGCTATGATTAAAAACAATAAAAAGAAATGAAAGAAAAAAACCCTTTCAAAAAGCGGTTTTCGAATTCCTAAAAATTGCGGCGGAATTGAGTTGGAAACCAAGCTTCCCTTTGTCACCCTGTCGTCCACGTATTGAAAGAAAAAATCGGAGAACCTTGTTAATAGTTTATAATCTGAAAACTGGTCAGGATTGTAGGACACGTTTTTCCCTTCCACTTTGGCGTCGCAGTATTCGCCTATAATTTTAAACGGCCGCATTAACATCTTGGAGACGTAAATTCCTGAAAAAAAAAGGCCTATCACCACTAATGACAAATAGGGAATCAAATCAACAGAACTTCGCAAAACATGGTCATAATACGCTTCTCGCAAAGCGAGCCCGTTCATGAATCCCTGGGATTCAAAGAAAACGTTATTAAGCGCCAAAACTATCCAAAAAATATAGCTCACCAAAAAGAGCACGCACACAAAAATGCCGGCCACTTTAAAACCGGTGGTGAGAGCGAAGAGCGAATCTTCGGATTTAAAAATATTTTTTAAGTTTAAGTTCATCACAATAAAATCCAGTATTTGCTTATTTTAACGTTTTATAAGCCATGCTGAATAGCGGGCATTTATTGCAAGAGCCCAACCGACTCGACGCGCAAACTGTGAATCTCGCGCTTTTTAAAAAAGAGGCAATTCTTTTTCTTTGTGACCTTTAAAATAATCTTGAACCCCGTCGGCAATGGCCTGGGCGTATTGATGCAGAAATTTTCCTTTCCTTAAAGTCCAAATTTCATCCTGATGAGACATAAAGCCGGCCTCCACTAAAATGCCCGGCCTCTTTGACAAGGCCAACACATAAAACAAGCCCGGCTTTATTCCCCGATCTCTCATCTTAAATGTCTTAGCCGCGGTTCTCTTTATTCTTCCGTGCACTAAATTCGCCAATTTTTTGGAGGACACGACAGTCTTCTGGATAACAAGGTCAATAAGTATTTGGTTCACAATTTTATCGGCGCCCTGCAAATACTTGTTCTCCACGTTTTCAACCTTCTTTATGGCCGCGTCGGCGTGGTTGTCCAAATAATAAGTTTCAAAGCCATGGGAAGACTTCTCGCCGGAAGAGTTGAAGTGGATGGAAATGAAAAGATCCGCCTTCACCGCGTCCGCCATGTCGGCGCGCTCGTTGAGCCCAACCGAACGATCTATGCTTCTGGTTAGATAAGTGGTGTAGTAGGGATCAAGCTTTTCTTTCACCTTCTTGGCAAGGCTTAAAGCCAGGTCTTTTTCATAGACCTCTTTGTTGACAATTTTTTGCCCCTGTTTAAGCCTAATCTTTCTAATGGCTCCGAGCTCTTCGCCTCCGTGCCCCGGATCAATGAGAACGACAAATCCAAAACATGATTTGAGCAAAAGAGATAAAAAGAGAAAAGGGATAAAAAAGAGTTTTAGCATTAATATATTTTTTCCAAAACAAAAGCGGGAAAATAACGCTTTAAAATTTCCTTATAAGTATATCCTCTTTTGGCCATTTCAAAAGCCCCAAATTGGCACAGCCCCACTCCATGTCCAAAACCCTTTCCCTCAAGAACAACGGACTTGTCCGTTGTCTTTATCGAAAAATTGTTGGATAGAGCGTACTTGCGGCCTAAAGTAGTTCTGATGCGGGATTTTTTTAAAATTTGCGCTCTTTCATCGTCGTACACCCGCAAATAAGAGCGAGAACTTTTGTCGGGCGCCACCCTAAAAGCGCTTAGACCTTTTTGCAAGCTATCTCCCTTGTGGGCGCTCAAAGCTTTGCTGACGGCTGAGTAAAAACCTTTTTTGGAAAGTTGATTTTTCCAGTTTTT
>JBBDND010000082.1:0-5839 GCA_040877865.1 Bacteriovoracaceae bacterium
CACCCACACAAAACACTCAGGCCTGGTAACCCGAACAAACACAATTTTAGATTTTAACTTAAAGACTGATAAATATTTGTCCAATGTCTCAACTTTTAACTTTCTCTTTCCTCTGATAAAATCGGAAACATTTTGAAAAGGAATTTCCGCCTTTTCGGAAAACTCTTTAATCCCCATATTTCTAATGGTGTATTTCAAAGCTTCCTCAACGCTTTCGCCAAATTCTTCAATTGAATTTAAAAGCATTCCTCTTGCATAGTTTGTATCTTGCATCTTCTCAGCAATATATTGGTCGTATGACTCACTTCTCTTTGGCATAATTCCTCCAATACTTTTTGGCCTTTTCAATATCACTTTTTTGTGATCCTTTATCTCCACCAATGAGCAATAAAATTATTTTTTCTCCATCTTCAGCAAAGTACACTCTAAGGCCAGCTCCATGAAAAATTCTGATTTCAAAAACGCCATCCTTAAGAGATTTAATGTTTTTTTTGCTTCCACCATCTGCTACACGAAGAATATATTTTCTGACGATGTACTGCTCTTTTAGAGGAAGCTTTTCCAGCCACTCCAGAAACGGTTTTTCTCCCGTTTCTGTGATGTAATATTCAACTGTTTTTTCTAGCATCCATACCTCCCGATTATAATAACCTAAAATGGTTAGTATTTCAAGCTATTCCTAACTTATTGACATTATTAGTGAATTTTTGTCGCTTCATCTCTTCTGGGAGGTAGTCATTTATTTGAATCTCTCCATATTGAATCAGGTCTAAAAAGTCCGTCTTTGTGGTTTCTTTATGTTTCTTTTTATAATTCAAAAAAGCAGTATCTTGGCGATCTACACTTGTGATTGTTTGGGCAAGAACTTGTTTTTTATGATCTTCATTAAATAATGGCAAAAGCACTTCTAAAATATCTGAAGGAGTGATCTTCTTTTTACCTTTTTTTAGCTTGTTCAATTTTTCAACTTCACTGCTGATCTTGTTACAAATTCTTGTATCCATTCTCATAGTTGAAGATTTTTCTTTGTCACTTGATTTTTCATTTTTAGATTTTTTATTTTCGTTCATTTCATTCTCCTTTTTGTTAAGCTGCAAATGTGTTCAGTAGGGCATTGACTGCCATTAGTTGTTCAATGCTTAGTTTTTCAAGCTTGTTTTGACACTTTTCAATAGTCTCATCTCTAAGAATTGGTTGAGACATAAGAAAATTGAAGTCATTCATGGTGCAACCCCACGATTCAATGATTGTTTTTATTCGTGACTGTGGAAGATTCACTCTTCCGTTTTCCCAATGGTCAATTACACTTCGTGAAAGGTTACAAAGTTTTGCCGCTTCAATACGGCTAAGACCTTTTAACTTCCGCAAAGATTTCAAAATTCTTGCTTCTTTTGAAATTATTTTTTGATACTTCCTACCTTCTTGCCTTGGTGTATGTGCTCGATTGTAAATTGATCTTGCTGCAAGGTTTGGAAGCTCCATCGTTCCATTTAAAATGTTACGATATTCTTCAAGCGTGTACCGGTAGCGTCTAATTAGTTGCTTTAATCTTTCATCAGAAATGTTACGGCGACCATTTTCAATACGCTCTATTGTTTTTGCCGAAACTCCAATGGCCTTACCTGCTTCATCTCTAGTGATCTTTCTTGAGATACGCATTTTTCTAATGGCAACAATGTCATCAGTGAAAACCTGAATGTTATGTCTGCCTCCTCTTTTTGGTTTTGTTCTTTCCATAAAATAGCCTCCTTTAGGTTTTAAAAAGTTACATTTTTAAAATTAAATGGAGACAGTTTGAGATTAGGTTTGTCGTATCTTGAGAAGCGTGGCCGTCCTTTTTCACTGTTTGATTTGCAAAAATCACTTATTGAATCTTTACAAATATTTAACAGTTCGTTCCTTTGGGTAGCATTTGAGGGCAATTCAACTCTCAAATGATTTACTCAATGGAATTAGCAACTTGCACACCTAACTCGACAAATTTAAACATTTTGAAAAATGTAAAAACAAGCAAGCCAAGAGCAAGCCACGGACAAGCCAAATTCAGAAAAATGCAGAAATATATAGAAAGAAACCCTTAAATAACCCTCTGTAATGGTTTCTGAGTGATTTAAGAAAGTTAGGCTTTTGCCATCAAACCTAGCTTGGAAAATTGGAGCGGATGAAGAGACTCGAACTCTCAACCCCCACCATGGCAAGGTGGTGCTCTACCATTGAGCTACATCCGCGTTGATTAGTTCTGACATACTAATTTCAAGGACCTGGCTTGTCAATGGAATATTAAGGCTAATATTAAGGCGTCAATTGAACCTAATCTATCTTTTGCTCTAAGACTTTGATGATTTTTTGGTAACTTGGATTTGTATACTGCGCGTAAAGAATGGCCAAGATCTCTTTTTTGTTCTTGGGAGCCTCCGGATCGAGCATGATTTTTACAAAAGCGTCGGCAACGATAAAAACCTTGGCGATAGGGTGCAAGTCGTCTGAGGGATTGTCGTTAAATCCAAAACCGTCTGGCTGTCCCTGGTGTTGTAAAATAATCTCTTCAATGGTGGCGTTGTGATCCGGATATTCTTTTATGAGCTCGGCCGCGTCCGCCGGATGGTTCAAAACCGCTTGTTTTTGTTCGTCGCTTAGATCGCTGTTTTCCAGCTCTTTCATGGTGTTTATGCGAATTTGCGCGGGAGATTGCAGGGTTATGTCGCTAAAGAAAGAAACCACCGTAAAAAAATCCAAGTGCTTTTCCTCGTACCAAGTTTGTTTTGAAAGAATAAAATCTCCCATGACACACACCAGGTGCGCGTGCTGATAAGCGTAGCTGATTTTATTGCTAAAGAGCTGCTTTAACAGCCCGGCCAGGCTTGGAGCGTCTTTAACCGCCTTGATCATTGAATCAATGCAAGAGTCGGCGAGTTGATTGATGGTGTCGTCAAGCCCCACGCTTTCAATTCGGTCTTTGACGATTTCATAAGCGTTGGAGTTGGTGGCAAGGCGCTTTCCCAAGTCCAGATCGTCTCTTTCCAGCTCTTGAATGATATTGTTGGTGACAAAGGTCACAAAGTACTGCTGAAAATCCTTGGGAATAAAAAAGTGTTTTAGCCCTTGAGTTTCGTATTTCTTGATGTCGTCGATAGTAAAGCCGTCTTGGGCGTGAAGTCTTTTAACAAACTGGTAGGAGTTGTCGCTTTTTTTGATTCGTATAAAGACATCGCAGGGAGTGTGGTCGATGTCATAAAAGAAATAAGACCGAATGGGAATAAAGGCGGGTTGGATTTTCTCTTTCACCTCTTCCTCTTTGACTCCCAAAATATCCGCCGCGTGCTTGATCAACACCTCCCAGCCGATAGGCTCTTTTAAGGTCAAGACGTCCCCGGTCAGCTCCTTGCATTCGCCTAAAATAATCATGGGAATGTCCAGATTCTTTTCTTTAAGGAAATGGTGAATTTTTATCGCCGTTTTTTCACTGTCCACCTCGGCTTTGGTTACGATCAAGCTAATAGTCGGAAGAATTTCCAAAAGAGCGATGGTGTCTTCGGCATTTTCGCGATCGACCACGTCCGTAGCCGCGTAGGTGTTTAAATTGATCGTAAAGATCTTTTTTAACTTGTCGTTGGGTTCAATTAATATTGTTTGGCTCATGATTACCCTCTAGTAAAAATAATAACATGAGTTGCCGAAATTAAGAAAATTAAGAACATTTAAGAAAAAAAAACCTAGCGAGAAAGCTTTTGAGGTTGGTTGAAACGGTCAAGCAGAATTCCGCTAAAAGCAATGGACTCGGGATTATAGGCAAGATTTTTACCCGAACCGCTTTCCGAATCAATGACATAGTGGGGAAGCATCCATCCGGGCAACTCGTCTCTAAGTCGCCCATAAATTTGGCGCCCTTCTTCCAATGGAAGATAAAAGCGCATGGCGCCTTTGACCCGGTCGGGATGGTGTAAATAATAAGGCCGAACGTTTAAAGCGCCAAAGAGCTGGTAAAGCCCAACCAATTCTTTGACCGTGGAGTTGACATCCTTAAGCAGCACGCTTTGAGAGAGCAATTGAACTCCGGATCCAGACAGCTTTTTGACGGCCTTTTTTACTTCCGGGCAAAACTCCTGGGTGTGATTGGCGTGTACGGCCATGGTTACAATTTCAAACTCTTCACAGGCGTTTTTGAGCAAGTCCAACAAACTGGGAGTGATTCTTTCGGGCATAATCATCGGCGTCCGCGTGTGAAAGCGCAGATACTTGATTTTGCCTTTAAGTCGTTCAATAACGGCTTCCAACTTGGCGTCGCTTAAGATAAGGGGATCTCCCCCGGTTAAAATAACTTCTTCGACTTCCGGATGGTTTTTTAGATAAAGCTCAAGCTCTTCCAGCCTGCCTTTGAGCATGTCGTCTTTTTGCGCCAACTCGCTCTTGCGAAAACAATAGCGGCAATTCACCGGGCAGACTGTGGTGGGCGAAAAAAGAATTCTGTTTTTATATCGGTGAATGATCCCGGAGCCCTTGGAATGAACGCCGTCTCCAATTGGGTCGTACAACCCTTTAAGAGCTCCCTCTTCGCTTAATTCCGCCGGATGAGGAACAAATTGTTTCCAAAGCGCGGACTCTTTGCCGGCCTTGCGGATTTTCGCGGCCAAGGCTTTTGGAACAAAAACAGGAAAAGTCTTGTCATCGAACTCCTCGCTTACTCCCAAATAGGCGAATAGTTCTTTTGAAGAGCGAAAGGATGAGCGAAAAGACGAGAAAGAAGAGGACCCCAAAGAGCGCTCAAGCATGAGCGGCGGCTCCGAGCTTGAGATTAAACAGCAAGGAGGCGTATAAAATGAGAATTCCATAATGAAAAACCAGGCTTTCATTGGGCAAGGACCTGGTGTGAAAAGCGATAAAAAGTGTCCAGGTTAAAAGGCCTAAATAAGCGAGAATAACGAGAGACTTTTTAATGATTGCCAAAATTTTCTCCTTAAGATTCTTTTCTATTTTTTAGCATTCCGGCCGGTCATTGTCAGCCTTTTTATACTCTTTGATTTTTTTAAGTTTAAAATATTTAAAGGTGTTGGACTTTAAACATTGAGCGTACAGCGCCAGGCCTTGGGGCATGGGCAAGATGGCCACGGGCAGAACCTGACGAAAGGAATTTTTAAAACTGCCCCCTTGGTACATAATTTCCAATTCGGTTTTATTTGTCGCGTGTTCGGCCAAGGCTTGCTGCTTTTTTGGCAGGATGTAGGCTTCTCTTTTTTGAAAGCTGTTGAGCTTGTAAAGAAAGCTCATCTCTTTCACTTTTGAAGGTTTGAGCGCGTCTTGAAGTTGAAGCTCGCCCATGCAACGGGACATGATTTTTAAAGAGATTATGGCGTCGTCCAGCGCCTGGTGATGATTGAAATTCATATTGTAAAACTTTGCCAAAGTCGCCAGTCTAAAATTTTCAGGGCAAGGTTTCTCGTGGTTTGGTTTTTGGATTTTTTGTCTATTTTTGAAAACGGCCCGCGCCATTTTACAAGAATCGTAAATATCGCTGAGGGAGAAGGAGAGGTTGTGTTCGTGCAGACCTTTAACAATGAAGCTCGCGTCAAACTGAGCGTTGTGGGCTATAAGGGGCAAACTTCCGTAAAAGCTTTGAAAGTTTTCAAGCGGCTTTTTTAAAGTTGGCCTGTCTCTGACCATATCATTGGTGATGTTGTGATATTGGATAGTGCGCTCTGGAATCTCTATCAAGGGGTTGACCAGTTCATGGAAAGTGGAGACTTTTCCGTCCGAATCGACTTTGACCGCCGCGATTTCAATAATTTTATCCACCACGGCGGTTAGGCCCGTCATCTCCAGATCAAAAGCCGCGACTCCCTTG
>JBBDND010000083.1:0-5834 GCA_040877865.1 Bacteriovoracaceae bacterium
CGATGTCGAAAGTTTTGTGGAAGAAGCAAAAAGAAGAGTTGAAACTGATATTGAGCTTCCGGAGGGATATTATATTGAATGGGGCGGAAGTTTTAAGAACTTAAAAAGCGCCAAAGAAAGACTTGGGATTTTGGTGCCAATGGCGTTGCTGATTATTTTAGCAATGCTATTTGCGGCCTTTAAAAACTTTGCTCAAGTTCTTCTTATTTTTATTTGCGCTCCCATGGCATTGATTGGCGGTGTGTTGTCTTTAACCTTGATGGGAATGCCTTTTAGTATTTCTGCAGGTGTCGGGTTCATCGCCCTGTCAGGCATCAGCATATTGAATGGAGTCGTTCTCGTTACATATTTTAATCGCCTTTTCAAAGAAGGAAAAACTCCGGATGAAGTTGTGAAGGCGGGCGCTATGACAAGGCTGCGTCCTGTTTTAATGACGGCGCTCACAGACGTTTTTGGATTTCTGCCCATGATGTTCTCCACCGGTTTGGGGGCTGAAGTTCAAAAGCCGTTGGCCACTGTGGTGGTTGGCGGGATTATTTCCGCCACCTTGTTGACTTTAATTGTCGTGCCGACTTTGTATCGGCTCTTTTTTAACTTTATGCAACCTGAGTTTAAAAAGGCAAAAAGCGCTGGCTAAGAGGGGATAGATTTATTTTGAAAGTCTCTTGGCCGGCGCCGTCTCGGGGTTTTCCGGCCAAAAATGCTTGGGATATCTGCCCGTTAATTCTTTTCTTACTTCTTTCCAAGAAGAGACCCAAAAGCCGGGTAAGTCTCCGATCACCTGGCAGACGCGATTGGCGGGGGAGAGCAGCTTAACAATAAGTGGAATTTTTCCTGAAACGATATGGGGATGTTTTTGAAGCGAATAAAGATCTTGAATTCGCGCCTGGATAAAAGGTTTCTCCTCATGATAGAGGACTTTAAAGCTTTTGCCGTTTGCAAGTTTAATCTCAAGCGGCGTTTCAGTGTCTAATAAATAACGGTCCGGCGCGGAAAGCTGTTCCAGAATAAGCTTTTCCAGACCGGCCCCCGTCAGCTCTTGATAATGGGTGTCCTCTTCCACGCAGGCTTCTAAAAATAGCTCAAACATCTCTTCTTTCAGCAACGGACAATTGTGCTCGATTCGCTCTTGATCTAAAAGATCAACTCTTTGGTTGTATTCTTTTAAGAAAGCGTCTTCTTTAAAAGGCCAAGGCCAATTTTCTTTCATCAAATCAACCAGTACTTTTCCTTGCGCGGCAACCGGCGGATGAGGCTCGCGGGCGATGGTCAGCTTTCCGTATTTAATGGTGGCGCAAAGAGACAGCGTCCCTTTTTTTTCGTTAAACGAGGTTTCCTTTTCTGTCGCTAGAAAAGGCGAAGAGCAATCCCGCAATAATTCTTTGTCAATTTGGCTTGCGGCTTGAATGGAGGTGCCGGTGGCGGCGTTGGCCCGGGGATTTTCCAATGCGTCCAGCGCAAGAATGAAGTCGGGACGATTATGGGAAAGAGCGCTTTTGGTCGCCAGCTGTCCTCCGCGTCCAAGACAAAAATTGTAGCTGTGAGAAACTCGCTTGCCTTTAACGGCGACTCTTTTGGCCGCCACCCGGTCCGGAAATCCTTTAAGCAGCAATGGAGCAAGTTCTTGAGGCTTTGTTTTATGTTTTTGCGGCTTTGCCGAAGCGTGGATTCTCGAGGCCAGCGCCTGGTAGAGTTCAAGCGCTCGCGCGGCTTTTTTCTTCTCCAAAAAAATGTCGGGATAATCGGAAAGCTTGGGATTTTTCCAATAAAAGGATTTTAGAAGGTCTAGTTGCAAGGACAAATCGCACACTTCCTTGTCTTCGTCAGAAAAATGGGCCCTATTGCCAAGGATCATCCCTTCAGACAGAACGCACGCCGCGAGCAGGGCGTCTGACAGACTTTGCTTGGGACAGTTAAAAAGCGTCGCTCCAAGTCTTGGATGCAAGGGAAGCTCTGCCAAAAACGATCCTAGCTTGGTTATTTCTCCGTCCTTGATTGCTCCTAATATTTCCAAAAGGTTCAGGGCGGTCTTTAGATTTTTTTCATCTGGAGGCTCAAACCAATTCAAGTCGTCAGGATGATGGCCCAATTCAAGAAGATCCAAGATATAATGGGACAACTCCACTCGTTTGATCTCTGGCGGAGTAAAGTCCTCCCTTTGGGCGAAGTCCGCTTCCGAATAAAGCCTGTAAACAACTCCGTGTTGAGTTCTTCCGGCTCGACCGGCCCGTTGGGCGGAGCTGGCCTTGGAAATTTTTTCTAATTGCAAAAGAGGCATGCCGCTCCAGGGAGCGAAGCTTGCCCTCCTTTCCGTTCCGGTGTCTATCACTCCAGTGATATTGGGAATGGTTAGCGAGGTTTCAGCGATATTTGTGGCGAGAATAATTTTGCGCCTGTCGCCTTCAAAGGCTTTATTTTGTAGCGCTTTGGGAAGACTTGAATACAGAGGAGCGATTTCTATCGAAGGATCAAACTTTCCCTTGAGTTGTTCCTCCAGCCCTTTAATTTCCCCGACTCCAGGCAAAAACACTAAGACATTGAGCGGACAGCGCGAATCGTCTAAGAGATTTTGAATCGCTTCTTGCACAGCTTCACTCCGCAAGTTTCCGTGGCCTGAGCTCGCTGAATTTCTCCTGGAAATTTCTGGTGGACGGTACTCTATGTCGATGGGGAAAGTCCGGCCTGGGATATCAAACACCTTTGGCCCTTGCAGGTAGCTCTCAAGCTTTTCAGTTTCCAGGGTGGCGCTCATCACAATCAGTTTTAAATCCGGACGGGACGTGGCCTGAAGCTTGCGAATTAAGGCCAGAGCGACATCGGTGTGAATGCTTCTTTCATGAAATTCATCCAATATAATGGCGCTGTATTCTTTAAGTTTGGGATCTTGGCGCAAATAGGGAAGAAAGAGTCCTTCGGTAATAAATAGAAGCCGTGTGCCCTCGTCGGCCGCTTTATCGAAACGAATATGATGCCCAACCGCGTCTTTGTCCGAAGCTGACAGGATGTCGGCGCAGCGGGCGGCGGAGAGTTTAGCCGCCAAACGCCTGGGCTCCAACACCAAAACTTTTCCTTTTAATTTGGTCAATAAATAGGGAGGCAGTCTAGTGGTTTTGCCCGCTCCTGTTTGCGCCTTCACAAGGGCGCAGGGTTCTTTAAGAACAGCTTGGGCTATTTCTTCTAGATGGCGATCAATGGGATATTTATCAGGTTCAAGCTTCACTGGCGCTATCTTACAATATTCAATGCCACTTGGCAGGGGATTTTCCAAGTTTCGGGTCTAAAAAGTCAGATCTTGCCAATAAGCTTTAGGATCTTTGTTTTGATTCAGCCGGCTTTGGAGTTTCCCTAATTTAGCTTGGGACAATTGCGCGTTTTCCAGAACATAAAATGCTTCCTCTGTTCTGCCGCTGAGTTCCAGAGCTTTGATTAAATAATAATAACCGGCAACAGAACCGGGAAAAGTTTCCAACAAGGCGCTGGCGTCGGAAATGACATAAGCATACTCTTCTTTGGCAAGCTCTCTTTGCAAGGGAATTTCAATTATTTTTTGTTCAATAACGTCGGGGGCGGCCGCTTCTTGCAGGGTGGTTTGCAGCTCGTCAATTTGGCGCGCCAACACTTGTTCTCTTTCCAATAATTGGGTCTGTCTCTGACTGTCCGGCTCAATTGACTCAAGTTGAATTTGAATCATAGCGAGCTCCATGGCGGCGTCGTCTAGTCGCTCGTCTAATTTTTGAAACTTTTGATCCCTTTTAGATTCCCGCAAAGCTTCTTCAAGCAGCAATTGTTGATTTTCTTGCGGCGCCAGGGAAAGATCACCTACGGAAAGATCAAAAGAGGCCATCTCGTTTAGAAGAAAGTTGACCTCGTTGTCGTCAATATTTTCGGAAAACTTCCCTTCTTTTATCAGCATAAGAATAAGCTTCGCCTTGTACGAAGAATAGACAAGAGGTTCTCTGGCGATTAATTCGTCGGCAATGGCGATCGCCCGTTCGATCTTATCCAAGGACGCGGCCTGAGCGTCCGCCATGATTTGATTGAGTTGAGCCGCAAGTTGAGTGGTTGCTTGCTCCTCTATAGGAGATTGCGTTTGTTCAGTGTCTTCTTCCTGTTGAGATTCCTCTTGGGCCTGGGGGGCCGAAGGAGAATTGGCCGTCAGCAATCTCGTCCAAGGTTTAGGCCGCTTTCTTTCTTGTTCTTGCATCTTCAATTGTAGCCGCAGCGCCAGGTTTTCTTTGCGAAATTCTTGGAAGGGGCCGATGTACATGAGCCCCATTCCAATTAAAAATGCCGACACTAAAATTACAATATTTTTGCTCTTTAATCTTTTCATTAGCAGAGTCCTTAATGCAGGCAGCGCGCCATTACCGCAGGCAGCGCGCCAAAATGGTCAATGGTTTTGTATTTGGAAGAGAATTTGCAATACTTTACCTAAAATGAAGGAGTAAACAAATGAATCCAGAACCTAATTCAATTTATAGAAAGCCCAATTGTCCCTATGGCAAAAAAGCGGTCCGTTTACTTGACAAGAAGAACGTGGATTTTGCGGATCATCTGCTTGAAACAAAGGAAAAAGTGGAAGAGACCAAAGAGAAATTTAAAGTTAAAACCACGCCTCAAATATTCTTGGAAGGCGAAAGAATCGGCGGCTATGAGAGTTTGGCCAACAAGATGGGGGAAGTGAGCGAAGATGAAGAAATTTCTTATATTCCTGTGGTTGCCATCTTTTCCGTGGCGCTCTTGCTTTCATTTGCCACGGCGGCTGGTGTTATGGGATTTATGGGATACTCCCTAAGTCTGCTGGCGGCATTAAAGCTGATGGACCTAAATTCCTTTGCCGACTCCTTTCTTGAATACGATTTGATCGGTCAAAAATTTCCGGCCTACGCTAAAATCTATCCTTTTGCGGAGCTTGTCATTGGTCTTGGGTTTCTGTCTTTGGCGGCGCCGGCGCTAACCGGGATCTTTGCTCTGGCCATCGGATCGGCCGGGGGATTTTCTATTTATAAAGCGGTTTATAAAGACAAAAAAGATCTTAATTGCGCGTGCGTGGGAGGAAATACAAATGTGCCCCTGGGGGCGGTGAGCTTGAGTGAAAACGCCATTATGGCGCTTATGGGACTTTGGCTTTTGTTTTCATAAGCTGACATAATTAAGCGTTCAACATGCGCCGGATGGATTTTTCTATTTGGCCTCCGCAATATATGGTCCCGTATTCTTTTCTTTGTTTTGTCAAAAATTTGGAGATGTTTTTGCGTCTTTCAATCCGGGCGCAGAGCGACGCGACTTTTGGCGCTTGCTCTTCCAGATCTTGCTTTAGTTGGGGAAAACAATAAACCATGGTTCCAAACAACGCGGCGGCGGCGATGTCCGCGGCGCTGGCCCGCTTTCCCAAGATAAAGCCGGAATTTTCCTTTAATCCGTGAGATGACCCCGTCTTTTCAAAAATGCGCATCCACAATGAAAGCCGGTTATTTCTGAAATCTCGCCATTCATCTTGCTTCCACATCTTCTGGCCATTAAAATTGGTGATTTCCATCAGGACG
The DNA here is from genome assembly GCA_040877865.1 of Bacteriovoracaceae bacterium. Taxonomy (GTDB): domain Bacteria; phylum Bdellovibrionota; class Bacteriovoracia; order Bacteriovoracales; family Bacteriovoracaceae; genus UBA845. The sequence continues at coordinate 5,547 of JBBDND010000083.1, forward strand.
TCGTTGCAATCCATAATCAATTTTGCGGCGATGGCCTTTAGGAAGAAATCTTTTGGTGCTAAATCATGTTTTTCCGCCAAGTACATTACAATCGCCGGCATTTGGGAAAGATGACTTTTCTCCTCTTTATCATAAAGAATTGGAGGCGCCATGGCGGGGAATTTAATTGCTTCCCGCTTTTTTGGATAAATTTTTGTTGGATCAGCTTCTTCATAGCTTAGATTCGCTTCGGATAAGAGCAACCGAATAAAATTTCCGCGAAAGGGCGCGTCCCAGTAATAAAGTTTG
>JBBDND010000084.1:0-5754 GCA_040877865.1 Bacteriovoracaceae bacterium
TATTTGAAGAAGCTTAAGTTGGCGGGAGAAGAGCAATAAAAACTTCTTTATTTTTTAGATGAAAAGAACTTAATGGCGCTTGTAATGATTTCTTCCTTATTAAGCCAGTCTTGATAAATAACTTTAAGTCCCTCATCCAAGAAAACTCCGTTCAAGATTTCACCGTCTTTAATCGCCTCTTCGAATCCAAAGTCTTTTTTTGGCAAAGCATAAATTAGATTATCTCCGTCCATTTTCACTCCAGGCTCGTTGATCACTTTTGAAAGATTGATGTTTTTGAAAACAGGAAAAAGCGCTTTAATCATAACCAACATAACATGTAAAACTTTATCCTTATGACCTATCTTCGGGGGACTTTTAAGACCAATCTTGGTATGGATGACTTCACCTTCTTTATACAAGCTCAAATCTTTCACCACAGAGCTTATCTTTAGGCCCTTCACCGTGAGTAAATCCACCAACATGCCACTGTCGTCTTTTTCAAAACGCAAGGATTGAACGCTTTCAACTTTAGCCTCGACAACTTTCTCCATAACCTTTAAAGCCTTCCACTTTACCGTCATGCCGTTGTCTTCCCGGAACTCCACAAAAAGTTTCACACCCGCTTCTTTTGTTTTATTAAGCAAATTTTTAAAACCCATTTCTTATTTCCTTTAACGAGCCTCCGCGCGGAAACTAAACCTCAGGCCGCCTTCTTAGGATCTTGTTGATAGCGCGCTCTAAAAAGAGCGACTTCTTTTTTCAAAACCTTTTCTTTTTCTTTCAACCTCTGGAATGCTTCTTCGTTTCTTTTAAAGCTCTTAACTTGAGCGGTTTTTTCGAATAACTCAAGCGCTGTTTCTTCCTTAAAGGCCATGTTTTTTGATTCGAGAAACTGGCCATTAATTTTATGAAACTCTCTCTGGTAAAAGCTCAAGTTTTCTTGAATGAATTCAGACTCTCTGCCTAAAACCAATGACAAAGGATGGTCATTGAACTTTTCGTTTAATATCTGCGAGGCAATTTTTTTGGTTTTGTTACAACTTTCTAGCTCGGCTTCCAAGACAGACTTAAGTCCGCCATACTCTAATTCCAGTTTTTTAATCAACCCGAGCCCAACACTTTCAGTTTCAGAGTCATTCCCAAGAAAGATTTCCACTTGGTCTTGGTAAAAAATTCGCAATTCGGAAGTAAACTCGCTTTTTAGTTTATTTAAATGTTCTACCTTCTTTTTTAATGCGTACTTTTTAAAGATATTTCCAATAAAGATCCCGCCGATTACAGCTCCCCCTATCCCCAATGCAAAAGGAGCTATGGTCGCAACCGCTCCGGCGATGGAAATTCCTCCTGCGGCTCCAGCAGCGCCGGCGGCGGCTCCGACCTCCAACGCCTTGGTGGACTTGTCCGCTCCATCCGCAAGAGTAGCGGCTATGGCCGTTCCCGCGCTTGCGCCCACGGCTCCTCCCACCGAACCGCCGACAACTTTTCCGGCAGTGGGCAGCACCACGTCACAATGGAATTCCAACTTTGCTCTTTTTTCGGCGTAATTGCCGGAAGGAAACACTTTATGCATGTATGTAAGAATGCGTTTTCTTTTTTTTATAGCGCCCGGAGCCGCCACCGCCGCGCTAAGGCCTCCGAAAGTCAAACCGTCTATTAGTCCACCGCTCACTTCCTCTAAGAAAAGAACCCCCGAACGAAGTCCCACAACTTTCTTTATATTAATTTTTCCAATGCCCGCCTCTAAGGAGGCCAGGCTTTGATCCTTATCAAAATCAATCTCATTCTTTGCGAAACTTTTAATTTCTCTGCTCTTCTTTTCTTTGACCCGGTAATTCATAAACTCGTCAAAGCTTCCAAAGTCGCTTACCAACTTTGCCAATGATTCTTTAGCGTTATTTAAAACTCCTCCCGTTATGGGATTAACGATGCCACCTTCTACAAATGAATGATAAACTTCCAAATCTCCGCCCAATTCATTAAACAAATCACACCATAAGAAATCATGAGACTCTACAATTCTCTCAAACCAAGATTTCCTGGCATTAATTTGGAGATCTTTCCAATACCTTTCCAGTTGGGACTTTCTTCTTTCGGTGTTTACATAAGAGACGACAAACGACATAAAAATTAACATTGCCGCCCCAACAACTACCGCGGCAAAGTCGTTTGTTTTTAATTGATATCCCAGGGCTTCAACATGCAGGGAGTTTATTTTTATGAGGTAGGCATATGTGATAAGCCCCCCAATAATAGGAAGGAAACATAATCTTAATATTTCAGCGCGACGGTTTGAAAGCAAAAGGCCGGAAGAGCGCTCATCTAACGGCCTGCTTTTAAAATTTAATAGGCTTTTTTCCATGAGGGTTTATCGGTTTCAATACCCGAACTCTTTAGTCCCCTACATTCGAATTTAAAAAAGTTAACCCCCTAAAAGTTTTACTGATCCAATGCCGTGGTAACAGAGCTAAAGACCAGAGGCGCCGTCATATTCTCAAACCAAGTAGAGGCGTGAGTTAAATTAGAGCAATGATTTTAGTCACTTGCCTTCTCGATATACACCTTTACTTCCATGTTTTCCTTGTTTTTTCCTGTGCAAAACTGTGCAAAATCAAATTAAGCTTGAAACATAGTCTCATTTATGAGACCATGTTTCGGTGAAAGTTGTAGTTTTAGAGATGTGCAAAAAAGAGATGGCTGATTTTCCAGAAGAAGTTTTGGAAAGTTTTGTTGATGCTATTGCCTTGCTCACTGAAGGCATAATTTTGGGAATGCCACTTTCTAAGTCCATGCCAAGTATTGGCAATAATATTCATGAACTGAGGTTTAAAGATAAAAGTGGTATCTATAGAGTTTTCTACGTTATAAACAAAAAGGACGCTATTTATGCCGTTCACGCTTTTCAGAAGAAGAGCCAGAAAACTCCAAAGAAAAACATAGAACTAGTTAAAAAACGAATAAGGAGACTGTGATGAAATCTAAAACTTATAAAAATATCGCCGACCTTGCCGTGGATTTAGGTTTGTCTGCTGAAAGAGGTCTTGTTGCGGAAATGAAGGCTAAGCTTACTAAAGAAATCATTAAGACTATCAAAAAGCAAGGGCTTACCCATAAAGAAGTTGCGGATCTCTCTGGTGTTCCTCGATCGGCAGTTACTGGAATTATTAATGGAAGCCTTCAAAAAGTTTCAATTGATCGACTTATTCGTATTCTCGGAACTTTAGGTAAAACTATTGAGCTTAAAATAAAAAAAGCCGCCTAAGCAGGGCGATTCCCTCTTCTCAACCAAATCATTTATTCAAAATGGCGGGGCGTGAGGGAGCATACATATAGTATGTGACCGAACTTGAAACGATGCGAAGACGACAATGCCAAGGGGTTTTCAGAAAAATGGCGGGGCGTGAGGGATTCGAACCCCCGACCAATTGGTTCGAAGCCAACTACTCTATCCAGCTGAGCTAACACCCCGTTGAGATTTATTTGAAATATATTCTAGGCCTAAAACCAGGAAAAATCCAATAAACATAATAAAGATCGCAAGAATTGTTTCTTGATCCAGCGCGCGCGGCATTATATTTTCTTCCCGCAGCACATACTCCTTGCCGCGAATCACCGTTTGTTCCAATACTTCCTTCCACGGCCAAATCTTTTTTAAAGAGCCAAACATAAAGCCGGTGAGAATGAACATCATGGCGTTGCGGTGAGTGTGCATCAGATAATTTAAAAGCTTGGAAAAGCTCAAAATGCCGGTCAAGCATCCCAAGCAGAAGACTAAAATCAGCGCCAAATTGCCCGCCTCGAAAGGATTTTTTAACGCCCCGGTGATAAAGGCGTATTTGCCCAGAATAAGCAAAATAAACGAGCCGCTAATGCCGGGCAAGATCATGGCGCAAATGGCGATGGCGCCAGCGCCAAAGACGTAAGGATAACTCTCCGGGGTTTGCACCGGGATAAGCGAAACCAGCGCCCAGCCAATCAGGGCGCCGGCCGGCAGAAATAAATAATTTAATTTATTGTCGGGCCGTTTTATATGCTTGGCGATGTACAAAGCGCTGGCGAGAATCAGCCCAAAAAACAAACTCCAAGTGTAAATCGGATATTCATTTAAAAGAAAATGCATCAGTCTGGAGGTCAATAAAACGGCGCTGGCAATGCCGATCAAAAGAGGCGCCAAAAATTCAAAATGAATTTGCGCCAAGGCGTTTTTAAATTGAAACTTCAGAAGCTGGCGGACAAAAGCGGCGTTGACCGAGGCGATGGACGCCAACAACTCGTCATAGATACCGGTGATAAAGGCCACCGTGCCGCCGGAAACTCCCGGCACGATGTCGGCAAGCCCCATGGCAAAACCCTTGAGCAATAACATGATCTTCTGGTTCATTATTGGGACTCTAACTCCGTCTCAGAGTTTAACAGCTCGTCAATTTCTTCGATATCGAACTCGGTCAGGCCAAAGGGATTCTCTTTTTCATTTAGGTTTTCGTCCAAATAGCGCTTGCCAAAGTTTTCTTCAATTTCGTCCAACGCTTCCTGCTGGGAAAGCCGCATTTCTTTTTCAATTTTGTCCAAGCTTTGTTTCTCGAGCCACTTGTCTTCGTCCAACCTGGTGTCTCTAAGCATCTTTTCCGCGTCTTCAATTTCGCTTTCAAGCCGTTCAAGAGCTTTTAAATCTTTTTCCTCTTCGGTCATGATCGACTTTTCTCTTTCTTGCCTTTCCAATTCGCTTAGCTCTTCTTCGGTAAATTGAATGCGATCGGCCTGGTCCAACAACGCGTCGTTGACGTCTTCCAAATTCAATTCCACATCCAACTCTTCCAAGGCCTGGTCTTCGATAACGGAATCCGCGCCCGACTCAAGCCTGGCTTTGAGTTTGGTGGCGCGGGCGGCGGCTTCTTTTGTCTTGGTGACGGCGATGTCCCCGATACGAAAATCTCGCTTGCTTTGAGTGACCAGCCCTGTGGCGAAATTGTCCGTCAGAGAAATAACAGTGATTTCCCCGTTTTTATATGTGGGATTTTGAGTGATCTTTTCGCCGGTGCCCCTGTCTTCAAAACCATAGACTTCAAACACATTTCCCATCTCCACTCCGTCGGCACGCCCTCTGTCCAAATACACGACGTCGCCAAAAGAGGCGTATCGCTGATAGTCTTTAAAAGAGCCCAAGAGCACGGCCTCTATGATTCTGGAGTTGAAGGTGGTGGTGATTCTTTCGATTTTGGGGGTGTGAACCGTGATGCGGTCGCCTCTGTTGATCACTCCGGCCGACTCAATGATGTCGCAAAGCCATAGATCTCCCAGCTTTTTAACCGTTTGGACGCTGCCAACGATCGTGTATTTGTAACCTTCCCGATCGGAATTTTTATGGGTGACATTTCCCGCGGCGGTGTAAATGGAAAACTTGTCTCCGGCCACCACGTCAATATTATCGTCAAAACGAAGATAAAGCTGGTCCCACTCGGTAAATAATTGTTTGGCCTCCACGGCGGAGTCAATCTTTCCAAAATCTTGCACGACATTGGTGGAGACAAACGTGTTGAGATAGAAGCCCTCTTTGAATTCGAACGATATTTTCGCCGTCCGGTCAAAACCGCTCGCGTCGTACTCGTCTTTGGGAATTTCAATTAAAAAATCTGGCCGGGGCGGTTCATAGGCCTCGTATTCCTTAATCAAGCTTTGTTCGCTAATGGCCTTTAAATCTTCTCTTGTTTCGGCGGAAGAGTATTGAATATAAACGCCCTGTTCTTTTAGGCTTTCTTTTTCGGTGATCCACTCGGG
>JBBDND010000085.1:0-1127 GCA_040877865.1 Bacteriovoracaceae bacterium
GCATTCACACAATATTTCGTCTTCTGGAAAATAAATCTTTTGCGCGAACCCCACCAGCGCGTAAGGATCGGAGGAAACATACACTTCGCGAGTTTGTTCGTTAAATCCGCAAACGAGAGGCGCCGATCTCTTTATCGCCCATAGAGCGTTTTCGCCTTTGCGCATGATGACCAGCGCGGAATTGCCTTTGATGTTTTTAAAAGTCTCAATAATGGCGAGCCGGGTGTCTTGTAACTCTTCAAAGTTGTAAGTGAGTAAATTAAGAAAAGTCTCAGAGTCTGTCTCTGAACGAAACTTATAACCCTTTTCGATTAAAAATGTTTTTAACTTTCCGGCGTTTTCAATGATGCCGTTATGAACGATGGAAAAAAAATCATTTTGGTGAGGGTGGGCGTTGAGGTCGTTTACCTGGCCATGGGTGGCCCATCTGGTGTGGCCTATGGCAATATTTGATTTTGGCTTCTTTTCAGCCACCAAAGCCTTTAAATTCTCCAGCTTTCCTTCTCGTTTAAGAGTTTCAAGAAAGTCGCCGGTTTGAAAGCTTATGCCGGCGGAATCATAGCCTCTGTACTCCAAACGGCTCAACCCCTCTAACACGGGATAAATGGCGTCTTGAGAACCGCTGTAGCCGACTATTCCACACATATAATTACCTTCAAACGTTGTTAAAAGGCATTTTTATCATTTCGCGCGCGGACACGCCAGTTTTACGCCTCGCAAAAACCTCTAATTTTTTTTCTTTAAAAAGCGTTTTGCCATGCCCTCTTTGGTGGTTTGCCTTTCCCTGGCAATGCCAAAGCCTCCGGCGGGGATGTCTTTATTTATAGTTGAGCCGCTGGCTACGAAAACATCGTCTCCCAGCGTGACGGGAGCGATCATTTGAGAGTCCGAGCCTATAAAGCAATTTTTGCCAATAATAGTCTTATGCTTCTTATCGCCGTCATAATTGCATGTGATAAAACCGCAGCCAAGATTGGTGTTTTCTCCCACATCGGCGTCGCCAACATAGCTTAAGTGGGAGACGCTCACGTTTTTTCCCAAATTCGCGTTTTTTGTTTCCACAAAATTGCCTATTTTACACCCTTCCTGGATATGGCTTCCAGGTCTAATTCTTGCCATCGGTCCCG
>JBBDND010000086.1:0-5690 GCA_040877865.1 Bacteriovoracaceae bacterium
GTCTTGGCTTTGAGAAGTTCTTCTTGCCGGTTGTTCTGACAACTTTTTCCATGCAGTCTATAAGCAACCTTCCCACGATTTCGTCGCGCGCCAACTTGTCTCCCTCATTATTGTATTTATTACTTTTCAGGCTGGCCTTTTGTTAAGGGCAAAGAGTCTAAAAGCCCTTGGGCTGACTCGATTTCTGAAGGATAAGGATAAAGCTCTTCAAAATTTTTAATTTCGTTAAAAGAAATTCTTCTCCAGATATGTCGTCGCTCCAATAAGGTGGGATCGGAGATTCCAGCCGCGGCTAAAATTTCCGCGAAACTGTTTAGAGTGCCATGATGATAGTTTTTGACTCTTACGTATTTTTTCTGGGGCGCAAGACCTTTATAGAGACTTGCTTTTTGTGTTGTTATGCCTACAGGGCATTTATTCTTATTGCATTCCAAAGCTTGGATGCACCCCAACGCCAACATCATTCCTCGGGCGCTATAACAAGCGTCGGCTCCCAAGGCCCGGGCCTTGATCACGTCAAAGCCGCTGATAATTTTTCCCGAGCATAGAATCTTTACTTCTTTTCTCAAACCGAGCGCCGCCAATGTGTTGGAGACGGTCACCAACCCGTCCCTAAGCGACATTCCAATCGAGTTGGAAAATTCGGGAGGAGCCGAACCAGTGCCCCCTTCCGCGCCGTCAACTGTTATAAAGTCGGGTTTTATTCCGGTCCCAACCATCGCTTGCGCCAAGTCCTCAAATTCCCCCGTGTTTCCCACACAAAGCTTTAAACCAATAGGCTTTCCTTCGCTTAGCTCTCTTAAGCGATTTACAAACGCCAGCATTTCCAGCGCGTTTGAAAAAGCGTTGTGTCCGGGAGGAGAGATGATTGTCTGTCCAGGCGTGACTTTTCTGATGGCGGCGATTTCTAAAGTGTTTTTAGAACCGGGCAGTATTCCTCCGTGCCCCGGCTTGGCGCCTTGGGAGAGCTTGATTTCAATCATTTTTACCGCCGGAATTTTTGCTTGCTCCTTAAATAGCTCCGGATCAAATTTGCCGTTTACGTCCCTGCAGCCAAAGTAAGCCGTTCCTATCTGCCAAATTAAATCTCCGCCATGTTTTAGGTGGTATGGGCTTATGCCCCCTTCGCCGGTGTTGTGGGCAAAATCGCCAGTTTTAGCCCCCCAATTCAAGGCCTCTATGGCGGTTTTACTTAAGGCTCCGTAGCTCATGGCTGAAATGTTTAAGAAACTAAGTGAATAGGGTTGCCTACAGGCAAGGGAGCCAACTTGAACTTTTAAATCTTCCACCCTGGAATGGCCGGGCAAGGGGTAGACGCTATGGTTAATCCATTCGTATCCGGGAGCGTAAATGTCAAATTGAGTGCCAAAAGGGGTGGTGTCGTTGTCCTGTTTGGCGCGCTGATAAACGATTGATCTTGTGACCCGGTTCAAAGGAGAGCCGTCTGTGTCAGATTCTATAAAATATTGATAAATTTTTGGCCTTAACTGCTCCATCACGTACCGCAGTCTGCCCACCACCGGGTAATTATGGATAAGAGTGTGCTTTCGGTTGGACATGTCCAACGCGCCCAGAGCGATAATCGGAGCGGCAACAATAAAACAATAATAAAAAGAGGGGTGAATGAAAAATGCCAGCAGGGAAATCAGCGCGATGGAGACGGCGGATATAAGTAGAAAAGCGGCTCTCATGTTCGACTCCCAATGCGACTCAAAAGTTTAATGATTTTAGTATAGGTCAAAGAAAAACTTTGTCTAAGCATAAAATTTGTCCCAGTGGAGCAAGAAGGTCGGGTAAGTCTGTAACCTCTATACACACAGCCGGTAAATGATCATGACATCTCATGGAAAATCGACGGGTATGGTTCGATGTATCTCAAGTGTTCTGTCGTAAAAAAAATTAATAAGTTCTTTTTGCCGCTTGAAGTTTTTCGTAACTTTCAATCAATTTTAAGTGCTTGTCCAACCCTTCAAGCTTCATGTTGGTTTTGGTTAATCCAAAGAATCTGACTTCGCCTGTGACGGTTTGAACGGCGCTGTTCATGGTTTCTTCTCCAAACATGCGGATCATGTTGGACAAGTAGTCTTCAATCTCCAAGCCCTGGTCTAAAGTGATGTCCAGAACAGGCTTGAGCGCTTGATAGTATTTTCTTCTCTCGGGTGAACTGTCGTTAAAGGTTAAAAACATTTCCACCAATTCCTTGGCCTCTCCAAACTTTTTATGGGCCAAGAAGACAAGACATTTTAATTCGCCGATAGTTAATTTCCCCCATGCGGAATTTTCATCGAAAGCCACGCCAATGAGTTCAGCTATGGGCATGTAATGGTCGAGTTCGCTTTCTTCAAGTTTATCGACCAGCGCCGCCAGAGCGCCGTCGTCCAAGCTGTGGATGTTGAGAATGTCGGTCCTAAATGCCAGCGCCTGGTTGTTGTTGTCCCATATAAGATCTTCAGGGTCGTAAATTTCGGAATACCCAGGGACCAAAATTCTGCAGGCCTTGGCTCCGAGTTCTTCGTAATCAGCGATATACACTTCCTTTTCCATGGCCTTGAATATGCCCATGAGATAAACAAATTCTTCTTTGGTGGATCCGGAAAAATTCCACTCGGAAAATTCATAATCAGTCTTTTGGCTAAAGAATTTCCAGGAAACGACTCCCGTTGAATCAATAAAATGGTCAACAATATTGTTATGTTCCCGAACCGCGTTTTGATTAAAAGTGGGAGCGGGCATTTCGTTTAGGCCTTCAAAACTTCTGCCTTGCAAAAGCTCGGTAAGGTTTCGCTCAAGTGCCACTTCAAAATTGGGATGGGCGCCAAAAGAAGCGAACACGCCGCCGGTTTTTGGGTTCATCAAAGTTACGTTCATCACCGGAAATCTGCCCCCCAAGGAGGCGTCTTTTACCACCACGGGAAAGCCTCGCTCTTCCAGTTTATTGATTCCTTCCAGGATTTTTGGGTATTTTTCCAACACTGCTTTGGGAACGTCGGGGAGGGTGATCTCTTCTAGGATGATTTGATTTTTCACCGCCCGCTCAAAAATTTCTGAAAGGCATTGAACCCGCGCCTCGTGGATTGTGTTGCCGGCGCTCATGCCATTGCTGACAAAGAGATTGCCAATCAGATTTGCAGGTATATAAACCGTTTCTTTGTCCGATTGACGCTGGTAGGGAAGGGCGCAGATTCCTCGCTCATTATTTCCAGAATTGGTGTCAATCAAGTGAGAGGCCTGAAGCTCGCCTTCTTTATTGTAAGCGGCCAAAAGGGTCTCGTCCATTAAACCTTCCGGTAAAGAATCGTCCGCGTTTGGTTTGAACCATTTTTCGCTGGGGTAGTGAACAAAATCGCCATTGGCAATCTCTTCGCCCAAATAATAATCGCTGTAGAAGTAGTTATTGCTGATTCGCTCCAAATATTCCCCCAAGGCGGAACAAAGCGCGGCGTCTTTGGTGGCTCCTTTGCCGTTGGTGTAGCACATGGGAGAGTCGGCGTCCCTGATATGAACAGACCAGACATGGGGAACGGGATTCCTCCACGAAGCGATCTCGATTTTGATTCCCAGATCCTCTAGAAGCGAACTCATGGTGGCGATGGTTTCTTCCAAGGGCCGGTCTTTTCCGGGCATCATGGTTTTTGCGTCGCCACGGGAGCCGCCTTCATAGACAAGCCCGGAATCCTTGCCCAAAACGTCTTTGGCCGTAATGTTAAATTCGGGAGAGTTTTGGATCACGCGTTTGACCGCGCACCTGTCCATCGCGGCGAGAATTCCCTTCCTGTCCCGCTCTGAAACGCTTGCAGGCAGCTCGACTTGCAGATTGAATGTTTGGTTGTACCTGTTTTCCGGATCGACAATATTGTCTTGAGAAACCCTAATGTCCTCTGTCGGTATGTTGCGGGCGTTGCAGTAAACCTTTACAAAATAGGCGGCGCAAAGAGCGGAAGAGGCCAAAAAGTAATCAAATGGCCCTGGAGCGGAGCCGTCGCCTTTATAGCGGACGGGTTGATCGGCGATGACGCTAAAATCGTCGAAAGTCGCTTCCAGTTTGAGATTTTCTAAAAATCGGACATTTACTTGCATAGGCAAGAAATACGGCCTATTAAGCGGACTTAATAGATATTTTTAAGCCGGCGTGTAAGAATTACAGATCGAAAGAGACATTGCCCATGACGGTTTGATCCCAAATCAGATTGACGAGGACTGGGTCATAACCGCTATTTAGAAGATCTTCCTTAAATTGGCTAAGACCTGTATATTCTTTGCCCCGGCTAAAGTCCCAAAGCTCTTGAAAAGAAATTCTAGAAGATTCATCGTCGTTATTATGATCAATCAGATCCCATAGAAACGCGAAGACGCGCCATTCGTTGCCTGGGCCTTTGCAAACATCGGAGGGAACCCGTTCAATGGCAAGGGGTGCTCTTCTGGGGACCATAAATTCAAAGGCGGGAGCGGGATCGTTTAACTCAAATCTTAGCCAGGCCGAAAAGAAGCTGGCCCATCCTTCGGAAAAGGCGATTCCTTCTCCATAGCAGCGATCAATATAGTGCTCTCCAGCGGCGCCTCTGCCGACTCGGGCAAGATGGTAAACGCCATGGCCTAGCTCATGGGCCACAATATCCCATTTATAACCGTCGGTGACATGCACTTTTTCAAAGTCGTAAAAGTTGCCGTTTGAGCGATAAACAATGTGAATTTTCTCATTCCAAAAGTCCAGCCTGTCAATTTCCTTAAACTTGGCCACGGCTCGCAATGCGGTATCTCTTACTCCTAACGCTTGGCCGCCGTAAGAGTCCCAATCAAAAATAAGCGTGGTTAATTGCCCGCACTTAAGTTTAAAAAGAATTTCGTAAGGCTCTCCCTTGTGATTTTCTATGGTAAAAAGCGGATGTTCAACAAGAGTGGCGACATTGACGGCTTTTGCGGAATTTTTCGCGCATGCCTCGACTCTAATAATTTCTTTTTCGCTTTTTAAATTGTGAAATTTTCCCGCAAAATAAAATCTATGGGTGAAGCCCTTGAGAGTTTTTTGAGTTCCTTCTTTTGTGTTAAGAATGACTCGCAAACCAATCCGGCCAGTTTCAATTTTTTCGTGTTCCACTTTGTCCGCTCTAAAAAAATCGAATCCAGCGGCTTCCTCAAGGGGAGAGTTCAAACCTCCGCTCAAGTCCGACTCGTCATGAATCGCGCTTGTGGCGAATATTGGCGCCAGTGACAAAAGAGTCCATATCGCAAAAAAGTTTTTCAATTTAAGCTCCTCAAAATGATATTGAATAAAGTCTAGCAAAACGGTTTTTTTTAGTCTACGAATCTAAGATTTTGTCTAGCATGCGGTGTGTAATGGCTTGGAGATCAATGAATAAGGCGGGGGAGCGCTAACTGTCCTGGTTAATCATCGCTATCACCGCAATCTTTCTCTGACTGGCAATGTTCCCGCAGAGCGTGGAATTGCTCCACCGTTTCCCGGTTGTCGTTGTGGGCGAGCTTAATCTTGCCCACACCGTGTTTGAAAAAGCCTTTGTCATAAACTATTTTACCGTCTTCCATTCTCATATTATAAGAGCAAGAGGCGTTTTTTTCTGGAGGATATTTATTGTCCCTAATACACAACGTGGTGGAGCCGTCGTCATTTTCAATATAGCGCGAAACAAGAACCGCGTGGGTGTACATTTTTACCCCATCCCGCGTAAAAACAA
>JBBDND010000087.1:0-1114 GCA_040877865.1 Bacteriovoracaceae bacterium
CGACGCAAAACGCCACCTGATTGGAACGCGAGGAAGCTTACTCGCCCTCACCCAATGCTCATTGCTTAAAGAAGAAATTGAAAGCAAAACCTCGGCCCGCTTTGACTTGAAGGCCATTAAAACTGAAGGCGATCAAAAAACCGACCTGCCCTTGTGGCAACTGGAAGGCAAAGACTTTTTTACAAAAGAGCTGGACGCCGCTCTCTTAAAAGACGAGGTGGACATGGTTGTCCACTCCTACAAAGATTTAGGCTCCGAAAGACCCGATGGGCTGGAGCTCGCCGCCATCGGCAAAAGACGTTTTGCCCACGACATATTGCTGATAAAAAAAGAAACTATTCCTTCCATTAAAAACAAGAAAGAGTTTGTGGTGGGAACCAGCTCTCCCCGCAGAATAACCAACGCTGAAACCTCTTTAAAAGAATTTCTGCCAAAAGCCTCGCAAAAGCTGGAAGTGAAATGCAAAACCTTGAGAGGCAACGTCAATACCAGAATTCAGAAGCTGGTTGACGGACAATATGACGCCATCATACTGGCCCTGGCCGGGCTGGAGCGGCTGGCCAACAAGGAAGACTCCGCCAAAATCTTAAAGGGACTGTTAAAGGAGCTAACTTTTTTAATTTTGCCTCAGAAAACGTTTCCATCCTCCGCCGCCCAAGGGGCCCTTGCCGTGGAAGTCCACGCAAATTCCCCTAAAAAAGCGCAATTGTTGGAAGTTCTCGGCTCCATCCATCATAAAGAGACAGTTGAAGAGGTTAAAAGAGAAAGAGAGGCCTTCTTGTCCTATGGCGGCGGGTGCCATTTGGCGGTGGGGATTCATGTAAAAAAGCACAAGGATCTCTTTATTCACATTCACAAAGGCGTCCAAGACAAACAGGCCATAAACCTTGTCAAGGTGGAGGGAGTGGACTACGCGCCAATCAAAGGCAAAAAAACTTTCCTTGCCTTGGGAGATAACGACAAACTGGTTAGCCAGATCCCCATAAAAGCGGACATTCCCGCAAATAAAAACCTCTTTGTGACCTCCCAATATTGCCTTGAGGCTTTAGAGGGCTCAAAGGCCAATTCCATTTGGGCCAGCGGCTCCCGCACTCACAAGAAGCTGGCCAAGCGG
>JBBDND010000088.1:0-1108 GCA_040877865.1 Bacteriovoracaceae bacterium
AGAGGGGTTGTCAAAGAGCCGCTTAAAGTCATCGGCGAATGTCCGGAAGGAGACACGGGCACAGCTGTTACCTTTAAACTCGATCCTGAATTGTTTGAAGTGCAAGAATTTGATTACGACCGTTTAGGCAATAGATTTAGGGAGATGGCTTTTCTAAATAAAGGCTTAAAAATCGCTTTAAAGGACGAAAGAAACGATAAAAAGGAAGTTTTTCATTATGAAGGCGGCTTGGCTGAGTTTGTAACCTACTTAAACAGGGCCAAAACATCCATTCATAAAAAACCAATATATTTTTTCCATTCAAAAGAAGATTATGAAGTGGAAATCGCCATGCAGTGGACCGACAGTTATTCGGAAACCTTAACCGGTTACGCTAACAACATCAACACTCCAGGCGGCGGAACGCATATTTCAGGGTTTAAAACCGCTTTGACCCGCGTGATGAACGCCTACGCCAAAGAAAACAATATTATTAAAGGCAAGCTCACTCTTACCGGGGACGACATGAGAGAAGGCTTGACCGCCATTGTGTCGGCCAAACTCGCCAACCCCCAATTTGAAGGACAAACTAAAGACAAATTGGGATCCTCGGAAGTCGAGGGCATAGTGAATTCATTGGTTGGCGAAAAGTTAAAAGTCTATTTGGAAGAAAATCCCGGCGTGGCGAAAACCATTTTAAGAAAAACCGCCGATGCGGCGGCTGCCAGGGAAGCGGCAAGAAAAGCGCGCGAGTTAACTAGAAGAAAATCCGCGTTGGATTTTGCGGGCCTTCCGGGAAAAATGGCGGACTGCCAAGAAAAAAACCCGGAACTTTGTGAAATCTACATTGTCGAGGGCGACTCCGCCGGCGGATCCGCCAAGCAAGGCCGGGACAGAAAGCACCAGGCCGTATTGCCTTTAAAAGGAAAAATTCTAAACGTTGAAAAAGCCCGATATGACAAGATGCTTGGGAACGACGAGATCAAAATGCTTGTTCAGGCCATGGGGACGGGAATAGGCAAAGACAATTTTGACGTGACAAAGCTTCGCTACAATAAAATTGTCATCATGACCTACGCCGACGTTGACGGATCCCACATCAGAACTTTGATCATGCATCTTCTTTACC
>JBBDND010000089.1:0-1095 GCA_040877865.1 Bacteriovoracaceae bacterium
TTGATCATGCGCTAAATGCACCGATTCGTAAGTTTCCATGTCCATGAAGTTGTACCCGTCCATGTCCGAGTAGGTAAACTCCATTTCTCTTTCATCCATATCCGGAACGTCCACAGTGTCCACACCCGCCTTGAAAGTGCGCTCTAGCACTTGGCCGGTCTCTAAATTTTTAATTTTCGCTTTCACAAAAGCCGAGCCCTTGCCAGGGTTTATATGTTGAAAATTGACAACTATATAGGGCTTTCCCTCAATCTCTATCTTTAATCCGTTTCGAAAATCTGTGGTTTGATATTTCATTAACCGCCCTTTATTAAAAAATGATCAGCTCAAATAAATTAACTCAAAATCTCGCTTAAAACAGCAATAAAATAAGCGTCTTTTCCAAGTCCACACATTATCTTAGAAGCCGCTTTAGCAGTCAACAAGCTTTGTCTAAACTCTTCTCTAGCGTAAATATTGGTTAAGTGAACTTCGATGACGGGACGTTTTACCATTCTCAACGCGTCATAAATGGCGACAGACGTGTGTGAAAACCCGCCAGGATTTATGACAAGCGCGGCATAGTCTTCTCGGGTAAATTCTTGGATTTTATTTATCAGCTCGCCCTCAATATTGGATTGAAACCAGGTCAATTCGCTATTGGCGGTGTGGGCCTCTAATTTTTTTTGAGTGTGTTCTTGAATTTGGGCCAAACTCAGATTGCCGTATATGTCCGGCTCCCTGGTTCCAATCAAATTAAGGTTTGGGCCGTTTAAGATAAGAAATCTCTTCATGCATGTTCCAGTTTAGCCTTTGATTCTTTTTTAATCTTTTGAAGAAATATGGTTAGCTTATTTTCCAGCAACTTTAAAGAAGCGTCTTTCTTCTTTTTCACCTTTTCTTCCACCAGATTGGCCAACTGTTCATGAGCTTCGTCTTCAGTTTTGGATTCAACTTCTTTTAAGACAGGCGCCCGCCTTTTTGGCGGGGCTTCGCTCAAAGATCCCCTTCTTTTTTTTACTTCTTGTAGCTTTTTCAATGTGGCCTGGTCATGGGGGTGAAGCTCTAGAATGCTTTCCAAAATTTCAATGGCCTTGTCCACATGCCCTTGTCTGC
>JBBDND010000090.1:0-5517 GCA_040877865.1 Bacteriovoracaceae bacterium
CAAGCGCATGGCAGTATTGCATGTGATCAGAACACAAGTCCCTCTCCGGACAAAGGTTGTGAGAAAGAACATAATCAAAAGACAAATCTTCTTTAAACAGCTCTAAAAGATCGTCGTCAACTTTGCCTGATACGTCGTTAAATATTAAGCGGGTTTTTGGCCAGGCCTTTCTTATCCACATGGCGGCCTCGTAAAAGACTTCGGGCCTGTAGGTGTCGAGGGATATAACCCCTTGAGGGTCCGGCACCATTTCAAACAACGGATAAAAAAACGCTTCAAGTCTTGAGAGT
Source organism: Bacteriovoracaceae bacterium (assembly GCA_040877865.1). Lineage (GTDB taxonomy): Bacteria > Bdellovibrionota > Bacteriovoracia > Bacteriovoracales > Bacteriovoracaceae > UBA845. The sequence continues at coordinate 291 of JBBDND010000090.1, forward strand.
TCCGTTTGAGCGTCTATAGGCGCGTTAAAAGGCGCGGTCGACTCGGCACCCACGTCCACCATGTCAAAATCTTTTAAAAATTGGGAGAATTGATTAAGAGAATGGCCTGGTTTTTTGTACTTGCGGCCTTCTGAAATAGAATTGGGTGTTATATTCATTACTCCCAATGTTTTATAGTCATTGAATTTTTTCCCCGGCGTTCCCGACTCGGGTTTTAGGCCGGAGAAAGTTTGGGATTGACAGGGCCCTCGTCCTCGCCAGCGTCCGAGCTTGGAGAAACCTTCTCCTCTGATTCAACATCGTCATTGTCGCCGGAGTCGTCGTCAGTCGAAGTCATTAAGGGAGAGCCAATGTCTTTGCCCTCCATCAAGGCTTTTATTTGAGTCGAGTCGAGGGTTTCCCAAAGAATAAGAGCTTTGGACATGTTTTCCAAGATATGTTTCTTCTCGGTCAAAAGCTCCTTGGCCAACTTGTAGTTTTTCTGAATAATCTTAGAAACTTCTTCGTCGATTTTTCTGGAAGTCTCTTCAGAATAACCGGAGTTGTTCTCTCCCGGGCCATGGCCAAAAGGAGTCGACTCGTTTTGAGTAAAATTAATGGTGCCAAGAGTGTCGCTCATGCCCCAGTTGCAAACCATTCTTCTGGCAATGCCTGTGGCTCGTTCGATGTCGTTGGAAGCTCCCGAGGTGAAGTCGCCAAAGATCAATTCTTCGGCAAGGCGTCCCCCAAGCAGCATGCAAATTTCATTATTGGCCCGCTCGCGGGTAATGGAAAGTTTATCCTCGTCCGGCAAAGTCAGCGTCACCCCCAAAGCTCCCCCTCTAGGAATAATGCTCACCTTGTGAACGGGATCCGTTTTTGGCAGCAATTGGCCAATAATGGTGTGCCCGGCCTCGTGATACGCGGTGTTCTTTTTTTCCTCGTCGGAAATCACCATGGACCTTCTTTCCACGCCCATTAAAACTTTATCCTTGGCCTTTTCAAAGTCTTCGGTCTCAAGCTTGGTTTTATTGCCCTTGGCCGCCAAAAGCGCGGCTTCGTTTACAAGGTTTGCCAAGTCGGCCCCGGTAAAGCCCGGCGTTCCTCTGGCAATAATTTCAAGATTTACGTTTTCCCCAAGCGGAGTCAGCTTGGTGTGAACTTTCAAGATGCCCAATCGACCTCGAACATCAGGCCTTCCGACTGTGACTCTTCTGTCAAAACGTCCAGGTCTAAGCAGCGCCGGATCAAGCACGTCGGCCCGGTTGGTGGCGGCCATAATAATGACGCCTTCATTGGACTCAAAACCGTCCATTTCAACCAACATCTGGTTTAGGGTTTGCTCTCTCTCGTCGTGCCCGCCGCCCATGCCGGTGCCTCTATGGCGTCCAACAGCGTCAATCTCGTCGATAAAGATAATGCAGGGAGCGCTCTTTTTGCCTTGTTCAAACAAATCTCGCACACGACTGGCGCCCACCCCCACAAACATCTCCACAAAGTCTGAACCAGAGATGGAGAAAAAGGGAACACCCGCTTCCCCCGCGACCGATCTTGCAAGAAGGGTTTTGCCGGTTCCGGGAGGACCGACTAGCAACACGCCCTTAGGAATCTTGCCGCCAAGCTTGGTGTATTTTTTTGGATCTTTTAAAAAGTCCACAATTTCCACCAACTCTTCCTTGGCCTCTTCAACGCCGCTGACGTCCTTAAAAGTGACTTTCTTTTCATTTTCATTGAGCATTTTCGCCTTGGATTTGCCAAAGCTCATGGCCTTTCCTCCTCCGGCCTGCAATTGGCGCAGGAAGAAAAAGAAAATGACAAAAAGCAGGATCATCGGAAACCAATTAATAAAAATGGTGGACAATAAACTCTGCTTTTCTTCCTTTTTATAATTGGGAATAATGCCTTGTTTTCTTAAGATTCTAAAAGTCTCGTCACCCGTGTTTCCGGTGAGCTGAAAGTAGGCTCCGTTTTCATAGCCTTGGGCGAATTGACCTTGTATTGTATTTTCGCCTTTGAAGGTGACGTCAGAAACTTGTCCATCTTCAACGGCGGTTATAAATTCCGAATAACTAATAGTCTTGGCGGCGTCGTCCTTTTTCTCCAAGGCCTTCATCGCAAACGCCATAATCAGGATGACTACGATCCATAGCGCCAATGTCTTTTGCTGTTTTTTCATAAATATTTTCCTCTAAAATTAGAAAGCGACCTCACGTCTGCGTCTATTCTAGGGATAAAAAATAGGCATATCAAGTTAAAGAGACAATAAAAGTCTAAGACTCAGTCTTTTGTGGCGGTTTTGGGGCTTCGCCCAATACTTCAAAAGCTTTACAGCGGGAATAATAGTTTCGCCTTTCTTTTTGTTTTTTTCAAAGCGCTTAAAAAGCGCGGGCCATAGCGGATGAGCGGCCGGACTCTCCGTATTAAATCGTTTTTGTCGGACAATAACCCATAATGGCCACACTCCTTCGATATTTTTGGTCTTGTACGCGTTTTTTAATAACTGAAGATACTCTTTAAACTGAAACTCTTTAAAGCGATAGCGATTGCTCTCCTCTGAACAACTAAGAGCGAGTTCCTTGTCCAGCGATTGATACGCTGGAGCGCAAATCAGCAAATGGTTCGCGCTTATATAAACCCGCACTCCCTTTGCCAGGGTAAAGGGGCCGCTCTTGTGATTTTTCATGGCCTGAATGATTTTTGCCATTTGTTCGCTTAAAGAGCCCCTGCCTTCGGGAAGCAGGTAATTCATCGCTTGCAAAATCCTAAATTCAAGACCGGAAGGGTTAAAGCCTTCTTCAAATGAAATAATCTCTACCTGGTTTTTTCCAAATACAATGTCAAAATCGCTTTGTTCTTTGAGCTTGATGTGTTTGCCCAAACGCCGCGCCAGTTCATTGTGGCGATGGACATAATGTTTTAAATATTTTGGATAACGAGAGGCGAAGCCGTGACTTATCTGCGACCTGATATAATTGCGCTCATAACGAGTCATCTCATTGGTGGGATCTTCCAAATAAGGAAGGTCGTAGGCGTCAACATACTTTTTAATTTGGGCTTTAGTGACACACATGAAAGGTCTTGCCACGATGCCGTTTACCACCGGGATGCCTAAAGAGCTCTCAACATTGGAGCTGCGCAAACTTTGCAGGATGCTCCACTCAAAAGAATCGTCAATATGATGGCCTAGGACCAGACAATCTCCTCTTTGAGCGCGGGAGCGCATGGCTTCATAACGCTTTTGGCGGGCCTCAAACTCAAAATTTTTGTGGACGTTTAATCCGGACAAAGTCACCGTTTGGCATCGAGCCCCTAAATGGGAACTGTAGGTTCGAACGAGGTCGGCTTCCTGCTTTTGATCGACGCGCGTGCCGTGGTTTATGTGAATGACTTCAAGCCTCAAGGAATATCCGAAGCTTTTAAATTGACTTAAGCAGTGAAGCAATGCCATGGAATCAAGACCGCCAGAGACCGCCACCAAATAGCGCTCTTTTTTTAACAAATTCATCCCCAACATGAATCCAAGCGCGTGACGCTCAAACTTCTGAGTATAGCTTTTGTTAGAGGAATGAAACATGCTTCAATTTTAATAGCTTTAGGGCTTGGTGTACAGAAAATTGGAGGGCCTTGGTTAAGACCCCCCTGTATTAACTGGAAATCTACAAGCTCTCTTCTTTAGCTTCTTCTTGCTGCTGAATTTCTTCACCCTCAATTTCTTGCTGCTCTTGAGGCTCGGAGCTTTCAAATTCTTCTTGCTCTTGCGCCTCTACACCTTCAGATTCCTCTTGCTTTTGTTTGTCTTCTTGAGCTTGTTTATCCTTTTCTTCTTGGGCCTGTTTTTTATGCTTTCCCTTTTTGTGGTATTTCCACTTTTTCTCCATCAATTCGTCAAGCTGCCCTATCTGATCGGTGGTTAGTATCTCCCGAGTCTCCAGCTTCATTTGAAACTTCTTGTCTTCGTAATCTTTTTTGACATTTTGAAGCTCGTCATGCTTGGCCGTAAGTCTGTTTTGGATGTCCTCGCCCTTTTCATTTTGAGCGGCCATGTCCTTTAACTCATTCATGAGAGTCTTTTTTTCATTTTTTAACCTTTCAAGATCGCCTTCATACTTAGTGTGGATATCTTCAATTTGCCCAACCTGTTGGTTGGAGAGATCAAGTTTCTTGGTTAACTTCTCTTTGTAATTTTTGTGGTACTCTTGTTTCTGTTTATCGCCCCCGGCATGGCCGAAGTTAAACGCCAACATTCCCATTAAAAACGTAATTAAAAACTTTCTCATGTAGCCTCCTTGTTTTTCATTATTAAAGCCAAAAAGGTTGCAAAAATGGCGTCAATTAAAATTGCTTAACCAGTTTTTAATTGGTTAGCGGCATGAAAAATGAGTTGGCGATCAATAAGGGAAGTTTTTTTTGTGTTTTAACTGTACAGAATTATTGACATATTTGGCCCCCCTCTTTAATATGCAGAAACATTATTTCAATTATGGCGATGTAGCTCAGTTGGTTAGAGCGTCGGATTCATATCCCGAAGGTCGGCAGTTCAACTCTGCCCATCGCTACCATAAAAACAACCACTTACACCATTAAAAACCTCCTTCATTCAAAACTTGTGTTACTTTTGTGTTACCAAGAACAGAAAAGCAACGAACACCACCTATTTCTATTTCAAAACAAAAATTGAGGCCACATCCTCAATACTACTTCCAAGCAAGTGGACATACTTCATCGTGGTCTTTACGTCCGAATGACCGGCAATTGACTGGACGACTTTCAAGTTCACTCCTTTCTCAACCATAAGCGTCAAGGCCGTATGCCTTAGGTCATGAAATCGTATCTGAGGAACGTCAACGCTTTTAAGATCCTCAAGAAAAAAACGATTTCTAAAGTTGTTGTGTGAGTAAGGAGTTTTTCTCTTTGTGTGAAAAACAAAATCTTCTCGGAGCAAAGAATTTTGCTGAATCAGATTTTTAAGCTCGCCTGCCAACAGGTCATTACAAGGAACTTTTCGAATATTTTTCCCTTTGGTGTTGGAAACAATCCTCTCTCGTCCAAGCAGTTGCCTCTCCACATTTATAAACTTTCTTGAAAAGTTTATATCCTTTACCTTTAGGCCCCAGATTTCACCAGCTCTTAATCCGGTATTTAGGGCCAACAAATAAACCACAAAAGGCCAGCGTTCGCTATTTCCCTGGTACTTCTTGTCGGCAGATTCTAAGAACTTCGAAACTTCGTCTTCCTCCCAAAAAGAAAT
>JBBDND010000091.1:0-5506 GCA_040877865.1 Bacteriovoracaceae bacterium
TTGAACGCGGTTATAATATACATTCTTTTGGGGTGACTAAAGAGAATTTCCTGCTTCACTTCCAGAATTGTGCCTCTAATGAGCGTCCTTTATTTTTGTTTGTGCGTCCTTATCTTAGGCTTGAATTATGAAAAAATTTGGCCGGTTTTTGTTGGCATTTTCGAACACGCTTTTGGAATCGGACAAGTGGCGGGAGGAGTGTCCGGCTACGCGGTCATGCATGTCATTCAAACCGGGGTGAAGAGAGCGGCTTTCTCCAACGAAGCCGGCATTGGCACGGCTCCCATGGCCCATGGAAACGCCAAAACCAGCGAGCCGGTTAGCGAAGGCTATGTGGCCATGCTTGGTCCCTTTATCGACACCATTATCGTTTGTTCCCTGACGGCTCTGACTATTTTAGTGAGTCTTGACGCCGGGACTGAAGATATTGCGTTAAACGGAATCAACTTGACGACATTCGCCTTCACTCAAAACTTGGGGGAGTTTGGAAAACACTCTCTGGGGGTCATTATCTTCATGTTCTCCTTTTCCACTATGATTGGAATGGCGAACTACAACAAGAAGTGTTGGGATTACTTGTTTAAGGGAAGAAAGGGTTTTGGAGACCGTCCTTTTATTTTATTTTACGCCGCCAGCATCGCTTTTGGAGCCACGATTCAAATGGGAGCGGTGGTCAATTTAATAGACATCTGCTACGCTATGATGGCCTTGCCAAACATTATCGGAACGGTTTATTTGGCCGGCAAAGTTAAAAAAGCTCTGAAAACATACAATCAAAAATACAAAATTTAAGGCCATTGCAAATGCAAAAACCAAGCGAAGTTAAAAGACTCGAAAACGAGATCTTAAGACATAAAAATCTTTATTATCGGGGAAAACCTGAAATTTCCGATTATGAATACGATGAAATTGAAGAAAAACTGCGCCAGCTCGATCCCGCCAACCATGTCTTGGCCATGGTGGGCTCTCAATACTTTCAGGGCGAAAAAGTAGAGCACGCAACCAAAATGCTTTCGCTTAATAAAACCTACAAGCTTGAAGAGTTGGCCAGGTGGGCGGACGGGCGCGAGATTGTTTCAACTTTTAAAATAGACGGCTCAAGTTGTTCCCTGGTCTATAAAAAGGGAGTCTTGACTCTCGGCAAAACAAGGGGAGACGGAAAAATTGGCGAAAAAATAACCAATAAAATTTTACACATCGAGCATATTCCAAAGGTTTTAGAGGCTTACAAAAATGATTTTGAAGCTCGAGGTGAATTGTTCTGCCGTGAGGAAGACTTTATACATCTTGCGCAAGAAATGGGGAGCCTAAACTTGGAAAAACCCACATCACAAAGGAATATAGTCGCGGGACTGCTTGGAAGAAAGGACAATGTGGAATTGGCAAAGTATTTGAGCTTTCAAGCTTTTGAGTTTCTCGCAGATGACGGCCGACTTAAAAGCGAAGAAGAAAAGTTCAAGCTGCTTAGAGACCTCGGCTTTGAAACTCCCGAGTTTAATAAAAGCTCCACCCAAAAAGAAATTGAAGCTCGCATTGAAGAGGCCAGAGAGTTTATGTCTCAGGGAGACTATTTGATAGACGGACTGGTCTTTAGCTTTAATGATTTGGAGCTGCACGACAGATTGGGAGAGACGGCTCATCACCCGCGCTATAAGATCGCCTTTAAATTTCAAGGCGAAGTCAAGTCGAGCGTGATTAAAAGCTTGAGTTGGCAAGTTTCAAGAAACGGAGTTCTGACGCCTGTGGCGAATATTGAAAAGGTTGAGCTCAGCGGCGCTCAGGTTTCTAGAGTCACGTTGCATAATTTGGGAATGGTAAGACAGTTTGAGTTGAAAAAAGGCGACAGAATCAACCTTGTTCGCAGCGGAGAGGTTATTCCGAAATTTATCGACGTGGTATCGTCTTCCTCCAACAAGTTTTCTTATCCGCTAAACTGTCCAAGCTGCGGTGAGAAGACATATGTTGAGGATATTAGGCTTGTTTGTAAAAACCCGATATGCCCCGACAAGGTGAAAGATGAAATTTTAAATTTCATCAGAAAAATCGGCATCGAAAACTTAAGCGACAAAAGGCTTGAAGAGCTAATCAGGGCGAAGTTAGTGACGGACATCCCCTCCCTTTACGATTTGAGCCCTGAAAAATTAATGAGTCTTGAAAAAGTTAAGGAAAAGCTTGCCGCTAAAATTGTCGAAAGCGTCCAAGCGTCAAAAGATGTGGATTTAACGGCTTTTTTGGCCTCTTTAGGGGTTAGCGGGGGAGCTTACAACAAGTGTGAAAAAGTCGTGTCCAACAGTTATGACACGATAGAAAAAGTTTTAGAATTAACGCCGGAAAAGCTGGTGGAAATAGAGTCTTTTGCGGAGAAATCCGCTGAGGAGTTTTCTCGCTCAATTCATGAAAAGAAAGATTTGATTCAAAGCCTTTTGGACAAGGGAGTCAAAATAAAAAAGAGCGCTGTCAAAACGGACACCAAAATTGCTGGAAAAAAGTTTTGCGTTACCGGATCCCTTAGTTTAAAACGCTCTGATTTGCAGAAGATGATTAAACAAAACGGCGGTATCGCCGTTTCTTCGGTTTCAAGCGCCACCGACTTCCTTATTACAAATGACAAAGAAAGCTCGTCGAGCAAGTTTAAGAAAGCCAAACAATTGGACGTTCCCATAATTACAGAAAATCAATTTTTTCAAATGCTGGAAGATTAGTGGCTAAACATAAATCAATTTTTGCATGTCAGGAATGCGCTTATGAGACGCCTAAGTGGCTTGGCAAGTGCCCCGAGTGCTCCGCCTGGAATTCTTTTCAAGAAGAGGTCGCGACAAGCGGCAAAAAGAGCTTGTCAAACGCCCGTGGCGCGGCAAAGGACTTTGGCCCTCACAAAATAAGTGAAATTGAATCCGAACAATTCGAAAGACGCCAAACAGGGATCGCCGAGTTTGACAGAGTTGTGGGCGGGGGTGTGACCAAAGGGTCTTTGACGCTTTTGGGGGGAGAGCCGGGTATCGGAAAGTCCACTCTGTTGATGGAGATTTGCGGCAAGCTCTCCATCAGCCGCCCTGAAGAAACGATATTGTATGTTTCGGGAGAGGAGTCCTCGTCTCAGGTGGCCTCCAGAAGCAAACGTCTTGGCATAAACGAAGAGAATTTTTTAATTTTAAACGAAACAAACTGGCAAAATATTTTAAGCTCCATAAAAAAATGCAAACCAAAGTTTTTGGTTTTAGACTCTATTCAAACAACTTTTTCGTCAGAAATTCAATCGTCCGCGGGAACAGTTTCTCAAATAAGAGAAGTTACTTACGAAATCATGAACTACGCCAAGTCGTTTAACTTGACATGTTTTGTGATTGGCCATGTGACTAAAGAAGGCTCGATCGCCGGACCCAAAGTTTTAGAGCATATGGTGGACACGGTGGTTTATTTTGAAGGCGATCAGTTCGGTCAATATCGCATGTTGCGGGTTATGAAAAACCGTTTTGGAAACACAAACGAAGTTGGCATTTTTGAAATGAATGAGGGAGGACTCAAGGAAGTTTCCAACCCCTCGCAATACTTTCTGGATTCCAGTCTAACAGACGTCTACGGCAGATCGCTGACTTGCATCCTTGAGGGAAGCAGGCCCATTTTTGTGGAGGTCCAGGCCTTGGTGGTTGAAAACAAGCACGGCAATGGAAGAAGGACCACCCAAGGAGTGGACAGCAACCGCTTGGCCATGTTGGTGGCTGTTATCGACAAGTATTTTGAAATTCCTCTTTCTTTTAACGACATATACGTGAATATTGTGGGCGGCTTTAAATTGAATTCAAGGGAGAGCGACTTGGCCATATTGGCGAGCTTGTTAAGCTCCTATTATGGCAAGCCTATTGACAACTCCACCGTGTTTATAGGCGAAGTCGGCCTGACAGGGGAGGTTCGATCTGTCCCCCTAATAGAGACGAGGTTAAAAGAAATCAACCAATTAAATTATAAAAGAGTTGTAACCTCTCAAAAAGCGGCAAAAGATTTTTCGAAACACTGTTCTTTCAATCTCGTCGGAATAAAAAGCGCCATTGAAATAAAAAGCCTTTTATTCTAGAACCGCCCAGATTTTATGCCAGCGAAAACCAGGTTTCTTTCAAGATTCCGAAGGGTTGTGGCTGGTTCTTAGATTCTCCAAGCCCGGCCCTTATAATGATGGAAATTGGAGATCGCAATGAAAGATTTAATTTCATCAAAAAGCAAAAAAAAATTAAAAATCGCGGGACAAAAAAGTTGTTCCCATTACAGGCCTGGATTTAAGCTTGAAATTTCAAAAAAGCTAAACAGCTCGGGTCTCTTGTTTTTATTTGCCAGTTACACCGTCGCCGTTGTTTTGCTCACCGCCTATTATGTGAGAAACGGCTCTCAAATGGCGCCCTCTTACAGCAACGCGAAGTTAAAGAACGATATTGTAAGCGAATTAAAAAAAGAAATTTCCTTGCAAAAAGAAAGAGAGTCCAGAGAAGCGATTGAGTTGGCAAAACTTAAAGAATCCATACTTAAAGAAGTGGGCGATTTGCACATAAAGTATTTCGACATTATAGCCAAACAAGAGGAGAAGAAGCGGCCAAAGATTTTATTGAGAAATCCAGCTTCCCTGAACTCCGTGGATAAAGAACCTTCCGAAGGCAGAGCGCTTTCCTATAACTATAAAAATAGAAAAATTTTGCGACAAAAACAAATCTTGGAAGTCAAAAGGCTCAAAGAAAGTCTGGCCGCCCAAAAGGAAGCTTTCTTTAAGAGCTTAGATTTGACAACGCCGTCGGATAAACAAAAATGGAAAAATTTCCAAGACCAACAACAGATGGAGATAACCGCTTTGGAGGCTGAACACAATCAGCAGTGGAAAAACTTTAGGAACGAGAAATTTATTATTGTTCAAAACTTTTAACTAGAAAAATTCTTTTTAATATAACTGTCCCATAGCGCTTTTTTTTGGGCAAAGTAAGGCTTTGGTTCAACATCAAAAATCTTTTCTTCTTTCCAGAGTTGGTCAATTTCCTCCATCTTTAAAAGCTCCTGGCCCACTAGCGCTCCCAAGGCGACTCCATAGGCGGTTGTTTCTATAATTTCCGGACGAACGATAGGCTTTTGAGAGAAATTGGCCTGAAACTGCATTAAAAGATCGTTCGCGCAGGCTCCTCCGTCAACCTTGATGGAATTTACTTTAAGGGGAGCGTCGGCCAGCAGGGCCTGAATCGAATCATTGATGGACAAGGCCATGCCTTCCAAACAGGCCCGGGCTATATGGGTTTTGTCGGTGTCCCGGCTCATGCCTACGATGGCGGCTTTGGCTTCTGAGTTCCAATAAGGCGAGCCAATTCCCGTAAAAAAGGGCAAAAACATGACATTTTCCATGGAAGATTCTTTCGCCTTTTTGGCCAAGTCTTCCACCTCCGAGGCGTTGTTGATGACTTGTAAATTGTCTCTTAGCCATTGGACAGCGGCTCCCGCGATGTAGCTTGACCCTTCCAGCGCGTAAACGGCGTCT
>JBBDND010000092.1:0-5491 GCA_040877865.1 Bacteriovoracaceae bacterium
TTAAAGCCTTGGGTGGCCGTGAAACAAAATTTGCAATTCATGGCGCAACCCACTTGGGACGAGACACAAAGAGTGAACTTTTTATAAAAGGGCAAAAGAACAGCTTCCACCGACTCGCCGTCCGCAAGCTCCAACAACAGCTTTATGGTTCCGTCTGAAGAGTTTTGGCGCTTTAATACCTTAGGCAAATCGTTTTCATAATTGGTTTGAAAATGACTTTGAGCTTTTTTTGAAAGTTGGGAGAAGTTTTCAAGCTTTTTATGTCGGCTTCGATAAATGAGGTTTAACACCAATGAGGCGCTTTCTTGAGCGTGTCCCAAAAATTTCAAGTCTTGTTTAACTTGTTCAAGAGTTAAAGAGTAGGACTTGGGCTTCACGCTGAAACGACTCCGTGCTTGTTGGCCACCTTGTCAAAATATTGCATGGCCTTTTTGGCATAGGAGCGCTTTTCGACGTAACTGCCGGGATAGAAGCTCTTTTTAAATCCGTAAGCGACGATGTCTTTCAAACGTTTAAGCGGAACATCAAAGTTTTGCGCCGCCACTTCGTATTCCTTGGTCACCGTGGTGTTGGAGACTAAGCGATTGTCAGTGCAAATAGTGGTGGCCATGCGGTTGTCCAGCATGTCTTTAAATTTATGCTCTTTAAGATCTTTGATTTCGGGATTGGTTTGCATATTGCTGGTTAAGCACACTTCAATGGTGGTTCTTCGATCGGCCATAAACGAAGCGAGGTTTTTTATGTATTTTTGTTTGTCTCTAATGGAAGGATCGAGGATTCTCTCCGGCATAAACAATGAATAACCGTGTCCGATGCGGTCGGCCTGGCACTCGGTAATGGCCTCAAAAATGCTTTCAGCGCCGTAAGCTTCTCCGGCGTGAACTGTTTTATGCATAAAGTTTTTATGAACAAATTCGTAGGCATCGCGGAAATTATGAGCGGGATATCCTTCTTCTTGTCCCGCCAAATCGATTCCCACAATGGGAAGTCCTTTTTCATCGCGCAAATTCACGCTGGCCCTGGCCAATTCCAAGGCGGCCAAGGATATGACTTCCATAGGCCTAAAATACTTCATGCTGGCAAAAAGATTGGTGTAGTAGGGGGAAAACCCCTTTGGTCCAAACATGCGCATGGCGCAGTTGATGATGCCGTAGTGAAACGGCAAAAGCCCTTCTTTTTTAACCCTGTCGGAATTGTTAAACTCTTTTTGGGCGCGTTCCAATCCCTTATTGGCGGCGCCTAGCACTTTGTCTATGGAGGCGCCCTTGGCCAAATCCATCAACAATTGGGGAGCGAAACGAACTTCGATATACGCGCATCCTTCGTTAATATTGTCCCAGGCCAATTCATAAGAGGCTCTTTCCAAATTTTCCAGATCCCGCAACACTGCGCAAGTGTATTGGAAACCGTTAAGATACTCTCCAAGGTTATTGTATTTCTCCTTGTAAACCAGCTCTTTTAGGCCTTCGGAGGTGTTTGAAGGCAGCTCCACTTGCGCTTTCTTCGCCATTTCCACCAGACTTTCAATTCGAAGCGAGCCGTCTAAGTGAAGGTGGAGGTCGGTTTTGGGCATTTCTAGCAAAAACTCTTTAGTGTAATTCATGAATTTATCCGATTTTTTTATTTGGGCTTATGCATATCAGGTTTTCAGTTGAATTTGAACTATTGATAGGGTTGCGGTAGCAAAAGTCATGGATGAGACAATAAAATTAAATAATTTAGACGATTATCGCGCGGCGGCTAAAAAATACCAAGGCCAACCCGAGCTTTTTTTAAAAGATAAAGAATTTTTTAAGTTTCAATCTTCTGAGTATCAAAGTGTTCAAACCCATTCTTCTTGTATTGATCTCATCCTCGGCATACCCGTGGCTGAAATTGAAAAAGAGCTAAGGGAGCGGGCCAAGAAGCTCTGGCCGGGGGGAACCATAGAATCCTGGAGCCAGGATCTTTATGAGGGCGCTATGACATGGGTGGGACTGAACCCCGCCCAGTTGCAAACGCCTTACGCTGAAATATACGATTTGTTCAAAGTGATTGACCTTAAAAAGCGCTCGCTAGTCGTCGATCTTGGCGCCGGTTACGGCAGGTTGGGAGTGGTTTTAGGCCTGCTTTGCCCCGAATGCGAGTTTCTGGGATTTGAGATGGCGCAAGAAAGGGTGGAAGCGGGAAATGCTCTTTATTCTCGCTTAGAACTTCCAAAGACAAAATTGATTCAAAAAAACATCGCGGCTGACGAATTTGAATTGCCGGCCGCGGACGTTTTTTTTATTTACGACTTTGGAAGCTTGCCTGACATGAAAAAGCTGTTGGCAAAACTTGACGAGTTGGCAGACAAACGCGAGGCTTTTTCGGTGATCGCAAGAGGCAGAGGAATTAACGCCTTAATTCAAGAAACGGCCCCTTGGCTTACAGTAAAAGCCAAAGAGGCGGGCAATAGCGTTATCTACACATATGTTTAAAAAGCGGAGCAGTCTCTACAGACTAAGCGATTCCAGTTTTTCTTGCGGCCAAAGGATGTGATTTTCCAGCCAAAAGACGTTGCCGGTTTTATCTTTGACTCGGGTCATTCCAACTTCAGTGTTTAAAATCTTAAAACCTTCCCCGGTTAGAATATTTTGGCGAAATTTATGAGGCGCTCTTGAAGAATAGCTTTGTTGGGTTTTGTAAGACTTGGTTGAGAGAACGCATTCAAAAGAGTTGCTCAATAAATTGTTAAAGATCCAACCTTCGTAAGATTTGGTCTTCACCTTGCTCCACTTCTCATTTTCTTCCAACAAAATGAGGGGGGTGTACTTAGAAAGTTGAACCACCACGCTGGAATTTAAGTCTGGCTCCACGCGAAGATTTGAAGTGTAGCCTTCCGTGCAAATAAACTTGTCAATAGCGCCCTGAGCGCTAACACCTAAAACAAAACTTAAGAATAATAATTTCATGCCTCTAGTATAGCGCAAAGATTTTCAATTGTTTAAACGGGACCAGTGAGGGGGTAGGAAATGCCTACTCCTTAAAATGTCGCTTTGTCTTAAAAATTCCAGGGAAAGATCTCTTTTAAATGAGTCAAAGGCAAAGACTTTAGGACTTCTTCGTTTTTAAGACTGATCTCCGTTCGTTGCTTGGCGGAGAGTTCCAACTTGGCAAGAGATTATTTTTTTAAAAAATGAAGGGTGGGGAAAGGGGAGCGGTTGACTAAATTGGCAAGATCTTCAAAATGGAGGCCTTCAAAAACAAATTCAGGGTGAAAGGCCACCAGCTGAAATTGTTGGTCAAGGCCCAACTGCGCCAATGAATCCTCCAGATGTCCAAATAGTTTATAAAAATCGGAAAATACCGGGGACTCGTTCAACACGAGCAAAGATGTCTCGAACTTGTCTTGATTCAGATCATTCAAGATTTGCCGAGCAAGAGAATCTAAATCGTTTATAGGGCCCCCCAGCGTTTGGACTCTGCCCTCTTGCCAAGGAATTTTTAAGAACGGGCACAAATTTAAACCTATAACGGCCTTTTCAACCCACTGCTTGGTGAGTTGGATTCGAGATCGAGCTTCTTTTTCCATTCGGAATTACCTAATCCTTGCAAGGCCTGCTTTGCGCCGTTTAGCTTTCTATTGTTAAATAAATAGCATAAGCGCCAAAGGATTTAAATGGATCATATCTTAAAAGAGCTTGTTGACTTTGACATTTTCACTAAAGACGAGTTTGTGGGGGTGTTTAAAAAACACAAGCCTTTAAATCTTTTTGATCCCATTTGGAATTTCATCATTGAAGAAGAACTGGGAAAATACCGGGCGTCGGGAGCCGTCAGGCAAATCAACTTCCACCAATTTCAAATCACGCCCAAAGCCAGACAGGCCCTAGGCCAGCAAGAAGCGCAGGAGCGTTGGGAGCGAGCTTCCTCTTAAGATTTCCGGGGTGGATCACTTTAGCTTGTCTTTGGGAATTTCCGCGATTTTTATCATCAATTCTGGATTGTCATATTCCATTGGTTTGGTTGACATGTGAATAAGCTGCTCGAGCTTTTGGGTAGAGATCATTTTGTTGGTGGATTTTTTCCACGCGCAATAAATCGGAATCTCGATAGGAGAGTCCCCCAAGTCAAAAATATGGATATTTTTCAACCATCCTTGTTCTCTGATCACTTCCCGGTCGACGACGGTCACGCATCTGCCTCGCTCCGCGAGCATTAAGGCCAACTCTCTATGGTCAGTTTCAAGAATCTCTTCCACTTTGACATCGTGGTCTTGCAGATGTTTTATCACGTTCTTGTTAAGCTTGTGATCCCAGTTGTTGAGCGCAAGGGGCACGGCCTTGAAAATATCTTTGTAATCTTTAAACCTGTCGACCAAGATTTTTGAGCAGCAAAAGGAGATGGTAAATTTGTCAATTTCGGCGGAATCAATCATTTTACCTTTTGGTCGGCTGGTGGTGATGATCCAGTCAAATTGGCCTTGCAACAAAGAATCTAAAAGTTTTTCCGAGTTGTACTGCCTACCAGTGTGCACGATGCCGTAGGGGGCGTATGTGTCGTAGTATTGAGAAACAAACTGCAGGCTTTTTAAGTCGCTCACTGTGTCCAGCACGCCCACTTTGACGGGATATCCCCCCAAGGACGAGGTAGAAATGCTATCAACCATGCGAAGGCCTGTCTCAAACATGTCTTTGGAGTAGTCAAAGAGGTTTTCGCCTTCTTTTGTGAGAGCAAGTCCTTTGTGGTTTCTATGAAACAAATCAAAGCCCAGTGTTTTCTCCAATTTTTTAATATGTTCGCTTAGCGTGGCGCTGGAAACATTTAACACCTTGGCGGCTTTTTTTAATGATTGCTTGCGGGCCACTTCATAGAAATAGTAAATTTGGTTCCAGTTGATGTCTTTTAGATTCATATAAGGTTAATAGCAAAAAAAGGATTGAGCGGCAACAATCAGGGAGAATCGCCCATAATTATGGGGTGAAGAAAGGGGGACAGGTCGTATCTTTTGGGCGCCAGGATGTCGATAAGAAGCTTCACCTTGGCGTCAAATGAATTGATGACCATCAATTTCTCTCTTTCTTGAATGTTCTTTACCATAAGCAAAATTGTGTAGTTGATAATGGACTCCGGATCTTGCAATATTTTCCTCAATTGGCTTTTTTGGGTTTCAAAGTGGGGCTGTTTGCTTATCTCGCTCCAAAGGAGCTCTCTTAACAGGGATATATCTTCTCTAAGGGTGACCTTCTCGTTTTCAAAGACTTTTTCATATCGATACTGCATATAAGGAATGGATTGAGCCTTTTCAACCAGCCGCACCTTTTCAACCCCTGTAATAACCACGTCCATTCTGCCGTCCTCATATTTTTGCAATAACATGGGAATGCCGGCCACTCCAATGCGATTTTTAAAGTCGCTTCCCCGTGGAGGAAGGACTGTCACCCGCTGATTTGTAAGAAATGAGTCGTTAATCATCGCGATATATTTTTGTTCAAAAATATGATAGGGCAAAGGAATCTTCTTTAGGGTT
>JBBDND010000093.1:0-5481 GCA_040877865.1 Bacteriovoracaceae bacterium
AGTCGTGGCTTTTTATTATAAAAATTCCGACAAGTTGGTCAGATGGCTGGAGGCTAATCCGCGCTTTGGGTTTGCGCTAAAGCTGCTGGTCAGGCCCGCTTTGACGGGGCTGGCAAAAACCCTGGTTTTTACACGCGGGCTCAACAAGCGAAGCTCAAACAATATACGGAAGATATAATGTTTATATTGTCGAAAATTCTTGCCAGGGAATGGTTCAAAGCGCTGCTTGGCTCTATTATCACCCTTTTTTTGCTGGTGACGGTCGGAGACGTTATCAACGGGTTTATGCGAAACTACTCCGCCAGCAGAGTGGCTCTTGAATATTTTTTGAAGATGCCTGACCTCATGGGAAAAATGCTTCCCATTTCCGCTCTATTAGCGAGCCTTTTTTCTTTTAACAAACTTAAAAGCCACAGCGAATTGATGGCCATTTTGGCCGGCGGCTTTAGCGCCGGTAGAATTTACGCCCTCATTACCGGCTGCGCCATAAGCATTGCTATTGTCCAGTTCGTCAACTTGGGCTTCGTCTTGCCAACCGCCAATAAAATTAAAAGGCAAGAATTCGAAAAAAGCCGCAAAAGCGAAAGCAAATATTTAGCCAGGAGCCAAATTGGAGGAAGCGGTCTTGTTTGGTACAAGTCAAAAAATTACTTTACTTCTTTTTCGGCTTACGACTCCCGCTCCGAGGAATTAAAGAATGTGACTGTCTATTTTCAAAACGAGCAAGGCAGACTGCAACAGGTGTTTAAAGCTCATAACGCCAAGTTCCTAGGCCCGGGAGAATGGCTGTTAGAAAACGCTCAGGTTTTGTCCAAGCTAGACGCGGACCTTTTCCCAAGCAGCTTGTTTAAAGATAGCTTGACCTTGCCACTAGAGGAGGAACCCAGCGATTTTGATCAATTTGAAGCGGACATCACCACCTTGGATTTTTTTGATCTGGCCAGTTTTATCAACAGACTAAAGCGCACCGGCATCGATTCCTCAGAATATGAAATTATGCTGTATGAAAAGCTTTCTTTGGCTTTAATTTGTATTGTTTTTGCTCTTTTTCCCGTCTCTTCTATATTTGTTCCCAATAGAAGAGCCGCCGGCTTTGGAAAAAGCGTAGTAATCACCTTGGTTTTTAGCGTTGTTTTTTGGCTGATTTACTCTTCGGTTATTTCGTTTGGCAACGCGGGGAAGGTTCCTCCGCTGCTGGCCACCATGGGAATTCCCTGTTTCTTTGCCTTTTACATTGTCTGGGTTTTTCGAAAAAACAGGTCCCTTTGACAGTTCGCAAGCCATGATTCTTGCGCTATAAAGAAAGCATGGAAAAGATTACTGAAAATTACACATGCGAAGGCCAGCTTCTAAACATTCACACCTATCCCGACCCTGTTCTAACCACAGTCGCCAAGGATGTGGAGGCTCACGAATTCAATCAAGAGCTCAAAGAGCTATGCAAAAACATGTTATACACCATGTATCAAGCGCCAGGAATCGGGTTGGCGGCGCCTCAAGTTGGAATTGGCAAAAGAATTTTTGTTATTGACGTGGAATATGATCGCAAAGAAACCGCGGAAGACAGCGGAGAATTCACTCTTTCAAACTTTAATCCCATGATCTTTATTAACCCGGTGATTAAAAACAAAGAAGGCGAAACCACCTACCAGGAAGGTTGTCTTAGCTTGCCTGGAGTTTATGAAGACGTTCAAAGATTTGAGACCATTATGATTGAGTATCAAAATACCGATGGAGAAAAAAAAGAAATAAGCGCGGATCAGCTGCTGTCCATCTGCATCCAACATGAAAACGACCATTTAGACGGGATTGTTTTTATAGACCGTCTTAGCGGACTTAAAAAATCTTTTTTCAAGAAAAAGCTCATAAAGCAAAAACGCCAAAAAAGCCATAATCTATGAAAAAAATCAAAACGATTTTTTTTGGCACTCCGGATTTTGCCGTTCCCTCTTTGGAAGTTTTAAACCGGCACCCTCTGGTTGATTTAAAAGGGGTCGTCTCGATGCCGGACCGTCCCAGCGGCCGAGGCCGCCAACTGCGCTCTCCCGAAGTGGCGCAATATGCCAAAGAAAATCGAATCCCCCTTCTCCAAACCTCCAACATCAATAGAGAAACTGAGTACTTTAAAAAGCTCGAAAATGAAAGAATCGAATTAGTTATTGTATTGGCGTTTGCGCAATTTTTAGGCGACAAGCTATTGCGCTTGCCCAGCGAAGGATGTTTTAACATTCACACCTCTCTTTTGCCCAAATACAGAGGCGCCGCGCCCATCCAATACGCCCTTCTTAACGGGGACGACTCCACCGGAGTGAGCATACAAAAAATGGTCAAAAAAATGGACGCTGGCGACATCGCCTGGTCCTCCACTCTGAATATATCCGAAGATGACACCGGCGGACAATTGTACACTCGTTTAAAGTATCAAGCCGCGTTGAGCTTGAACGATTTTATTTACGGTTTTTCCGACAATGATTTAAAGTTTCAAAAACAAGACGAATCAAAAGCAAGCTTTGCGCCCGCGCTAAAAAAGGAAGACGGCTTTCTTGACTTCAAAACCAAAACAATTTCTCAGTTAAAAAACCAGATACGCGCTTTGGATCCTTGGCCGGGAACCTATTGCATGCTTAACTCAAAAAGAATTAAAGTCTTTGAAATTCAAGCAGAAAAAGAAGGGCCTTCCCTGGCTCCTGGAGCCTCTGAGGTCAAAAATAATAAAATCTTCGTTGGATGCAAAGATGGCGCGGCAAGAATTGGCGATCTTCAAATTGAGGGCAAGCAGAGGTGCTCAGACTCCGCCCTTTTGAACGGGCTCAAGGAAAAAGTTAATATTAACCCAAGCAACCAGGACAACAACAGATGATCACGATCTCCCCAAGTTTGCTGGCAGCGGACTTTTTAAACCTTCAAAAAGAAATCGAAAGCTTTGAAGCCGCCAAAGATTTGTGGTTTCATCTCGACGTTATGGACGGCCACTTTGTGCCCAATTTAACCTTCGGCCACACAGTGCTTAAGAATTTGAGCCAAGTCACCAAGCACAAGCTTGACGCCCACTTAATGGTTTCCAAACCCGAAGACTTTATTGAAAGTTTTTCCTCGCTGGGACTGCATAATTTTACCTTTCATTGGGAGGCTTGCGCCCATCAAGACAGCTTAATCGCCCAATTAAAAAAAGTGTTTCCAAGCGTGGGTGTTTCTCTAAACCCCGCCACTCCTATCGAGTCAATTCCCGCCTATATATTTGAAAAGATCGACTTGCTCCTCATAATGAGCGTAAACCCGGGCTTTGGGGGACAATCCTTCATTGAAGGAGTGACGGAAAAAATTGAAAAAGCGCGCGCGATAAAAAAAGAGCGCGGCCTAAACTTTCACGTTCAAGTGGACGGCGGCGTTACCAATAAAAACTCCGATTTCCTCATCGAGGCGGGCGCCACAAATCTTGTGGCCGGCTCTTACATCTTTGGGGCGAATTCTTCTGAATATTTAAAAAGAATCGATTCTTTGAGGCGAGCATGAAACCTAAGATTTACCAAGTAGACGGCAAGAGCCTCTCCATCGACCAAATTTATGAAATATCCGTGGCAAAGCCTGGCGAGGTTCTAGTCGAGCTTACCGACCAAGCTAAAGACAAAATTTTAGCCTCCAGAAAATATGTGGACGACATCGTCAAGAAGGGGAACCCGGTGTATGGAATAAACACCGGATTTGGAGCGTTATCCGACAAGTTTATAGAAGACAATGAACTGGAGACATTGCAATACAACCTGGTCAGGTCTCACTGCACTGGAGTTGGGGAGCCGTTTAGCCGGCTGGTTACACGCGCCATTATGCTTTTAAGGGCCAATTGTTTAGCCTCCGGATTTTCCGGCGTGAGCCTTTCTTGCATCGATCTATTGCTCGAATTTATTAATAAAGACATAACTCCTGTAGTGCCCCAAAAGGGATCGGTGGGAGCCTCGGGGGACTTGGCCCCCTTAAGCCATATCGCTTTGTGTTTAATCGGGGAAGGAGACGCAAGCTTTCAAGGAAAGACAGTCAGGTCTCAATTTGCCATCGATCAAATCGGAAAAAAACCGGCGAAGCTAAAGGCAAAAGACGGACTTGCCCTTATCAACGGCACCGCGGTAATGGCGGCTCTTGGGGCCCTCGCTTTGTATGAAACCAAAAGGTTGGTAAAGATGGCCGATATTGCTTCCGCCATGACGTTGGAAGCTGTGCGCGGAACCAATAAAGCCTATGATTACGACATCTCGCTTTTAAAGCCCCACCCCGGCCAGCTTGCGGTCAGTTCAAACCTTAACACTCTTTTGGAAAAGCCGAGTGAAATCGCCGAATCCCACAAAAACTGCGGCAAAGTGCAAGACCCTTATTCTTTGCGTTGTGTTCCGCAAGTTCACGGCGCTGTAAGGCAAACGCTTAAGCACGCGGAAGAGGTCTTTAATTACGAATTAAACTCCGTCACAGACAACCCGCTTATATTTATCGAAAAAGACAAAGTCGTTTCTGGCGGAAACTTTCACGGCGAAGCCATTGCCTTGGCAATGGACTATCTCGCCATGGGACTGGCCGAGCTTGCCAATATCGCCGAAAGACGCGTGGAAAAAATGATGAATCCCAATTTTTCGGATTTGCCGGCTTTTTTAATCAAAGAATCCGGATTAAACTCCGGACTTATGATCGCGCATGTCACAATGGCGGCTCTGGCTTCGGAAAATAAATATCTCTGCCACCCCGCCTCTGTCGACTCCATCCCGACTTCCACCGACAAAGAGGATCATGTTTCCATGGGAGTCACCTCGGGCAGAAAACTTCACGAGGTTTTAAAGAATGTAAAGCAATGCCTCGCCATTGAGTTTCTCTGCAACACCCAAGGTCTTTACCTGCTTAAACCTCTAAAGAGCAATCATATTTTAGAGGAGGTTTATTCCTTGGTGCGAAAACACGTCAAACCTATTGATAGAGACCGAGTTTTTTCTCATGACATGGAAACAATACTAAAGCTCATAAACAACTTCGAAATACTTAAAGTTGTTGAAAACGAAGCTGGAGAGCTAAGTTGAACACGGAGGAACCAATGAAAAACGGCAACATCCCCCTTCCCCCAACCGGCGCGGAGCTTTCCTGCAAAGGATGGCATCAAGAAGCCGCCTTGCGCTGTTTATTAAACAATTTGCATCCGGAAGTGGCCGAAGACAGAGAGAATCTGATTGTTTATGGCGGCAACGGCCAAGCGGCGCGCAATCACAAGGCTCTAAACGATATAATTGACTCGCTTAAAAAACTGGAAAACGATGAAACTCTGTTGGTTCAATCAGGAAAGCCGGTTGCCGTTTTCCCCAGCAATCCCCAAGGTCCGCGGGTGCTAATTGCCAACTCCAACCTGGTTCCCCATTGGGCCAATTGGGAACACTTCAATAAATTAAAGGCCGAAGGCAAGATGATGTACGGCCAGATGACCGCCGGCAGTAGGATTTATATTGGATC
>JBBDND010000094.1:0-5466 GCA_040877865.1 Bacteriovoracaceae bacterium
AGATTTGCTCTTTAGGCAAGAGCAACAAACTTTGATCCTTGTGTTCGTCGGAGAAAAACTTTAAGTCGGGGGGGAAATCGTCCTTGGAAGCGACAACAATTCTTTTGAGCGCTTTTATGACTTTATCGTTCTCTCTTATGGTCAAGCTGGGGTTGTCGTTTTTTAAAGTTCGAGCTCCAACCATTATGGCGTCATGCCCAAGCCTTTCCCAATGGACTTGTCGCCGCGCCTGAATGGAGGATATCCATTTGGAGTTTCCGTCGCTGGTGGCAATTTTTCCGTCCAAGGTTTGGGCCCATTTTAGATGAATAAAGGGCGCGCCGGTTTGGATGAATTTAAAAAACACTTCGTTGAGCTCTTTTCCTTCTTCCTCCAACTCGCCTGTTGCGACTTCGATTCCCGCTTCCTTTAAAATTCGCAAGCCTTTTCCGGCTACTTGAGGATTGGGATCCAAGTTGGACACCACCACTTTTTTAATTTTCTCTTGCGCCAGTCTTTGAGCGCAAGGAGGAGTTCTTTTGTTAAGATGGCAACAGGGTTCAAGATTGCAGTAAAGCGTCGCGCCCTCCACAGATTCTTCAGCGTTGTTAATGGCGTCGATTTCGGCGTGGGCATGCCCCGGCCCTTTATGAAAACCTTTGCCTATGATACGGCCGTCTTTGACCAAAACAGCTCCCACGTAGGGATTTGGCGAAACGCGGCCCCAGGCGTTTTTGGCGAGGTCAAAGCACATTTTCATAAAGTTTTCATCGCTCACGGGAACTCCTGTCTCAAAAAGAGCGTTATGGGTGTTTTATCTATCACAAGCGCCGCGGAGCTTCAATATTTTGTGGCCAGGGCTTTGATGTTTCAAGGACTGTAATTTCTTCTCGGGACGATTCCATTAGCCGAGCTTTGCGCTAAAAAAATGAATCTATTTTCTAAAAGGAGAATTTATGAGAAAAATGACAAGCGTTTTAAGCCTATTGGGCATTTTGGCAAGCTTTAGCGCTCCCAAGGCTAACGCGGGAATTATTATGACTGTCGCCGGCGCCGGCGGAACTTTTTTCTCGGACAATGACAATGTTCAAAGCGCGGGCATTGCGGGGCTGATAGCGGGAGCGGGATTTCTAGGCATGGCCGCCCTTGTTTCGGACTCTAGATTTGAGACTTTAATTGTTCTTGAGGCGGACGCTAGCGTCCGCGCCATAGAAGAAAAATTGGCAAGAAAATTTCCATTTATTGACGACGCTTACGTTCTTGAAAGCTTGGCGTTGGCGATTGCGCAGTCTGAAGACGTTATTGTTCACAATAACGAAGTTTTTGAGACGCTTGTTTCGGAAGAAAAAGTCTTGGACGCTTTGGCGCCAATTATGTTGAGCGGGGAAGAAACCACCTTGGTGGTGAAGACGCTGTCTTTGCCCGCGACCAAGCTTTAATTCTCGTCGATCTCTTGAAAAGCGTGTTTGGCCGGATCTTCTTCAATTAAATCTTTATAAGGTTTTAGAGAGTAGACCGGCTGAACTCCCATCCATTCCTTGATTTGGGAATCCAGACGCTGTTGGTTCAACCATTTAAAAACGCAAGATTGGCGCAAGTTCTTGGCGGTAACCGGAACTTCGAAGTTTTTTGAAAGCTCTTTAAAAATCACCTCGATGCCTCGGGCGCTAAGGCCGCCTTTCAAAATCTTATAAGGGTTGGCGTTAAATAAAAGCTGCGGGAATTCGATTTGGTCTTTTTCTTTCTGGGCCTTTAAAGCCGATTGATAAACTTGATAGAAAAGAGCGAAACCTTCGGGCAAAGGGATGGTGTAAGGATCTCTTTTGGGAGGAGCCACCATGACGCGCATGGGAGAGCCTTCAAACACCGACGAAGCCTGTAAGATTTCAATATCTGAAACTTTAAGGCCGGAGCCGTAAATCAAATAGAAGACGAGTTTATTTCTCATGGCAATAAGCTTGTTTAAACCTTTCGAGTTTTCAATTTGATCTTCCAAACGCTTAAAGAGGGCATAAGCAACTTTAAAGGGCAAAGGCCTGGGTGGATCCACCACCTTGGGAGAGACCAAGGCTTTCTTTATGGGATTGTCGCCGTAGAGGCCTTTTTCCATTAGCCAGTCAAAAAAAATTCGAAGCGCCTGAATCCTTCTGCGGATAGAGTTGGGGGAATTGTATTTTTGTTCAAGAAAGCGCGAGTAATCTTTGACTTGCTCGGCGCTTATTTCTTTTAAAAAGAGCGGCCGGTTTTTTGAGGCGAGAAATTGATTGAAAATATTCAAATCCGTGCGGTAGTTTTTAAGGGTGTTAAAACTTTTGCCTTTGAGCTCCAGCTCTTTTAAAAAGCGTTGCTGTTCTTTTAATAGATCTAGTTTTTCCATGACTGAATATTACCACGTATATTCCTAAAACTCCATATTATTAGCCAGTTAAGGGATTGAAATTACTCCATGGTTTCTTAAATCCAGCTTGCGCCGCGTTTAATACTTGGATATATGGTCACCACAATAAAGAACCCCCAAACCTTAACAAAGAGGCCCGCATGAAATCCCTAATTTTTAGTTTAACTTTCTTATTCGCGTTAACCGGTTTTGCCGCAGATCTAGAAATAAACGACCTTGATCGAAGCATTCTGGGCACATTGGAAAGAATCGAAAGCCAAAAAAACGCCAAGTGCGATTATGAACGCTCCACCATGAGAATTTCCAACATGATGTTTAGTTGGCACAAAAGGTATTATAGCTGTATTGGCAACGAAGGCGACTTTAGAATCAGTTTACGGGTAAGAGAGCAAGCTCAATATCCGATCGCTCCCAACGGCCCAGGATATCGAATTGTCTACGGCAATCCAGTGGTGACTAAAATTATTACTTATAAGAACTAATTGTATACCCGCTTGCCAAATTGTGGCGCCGCGCGCTAAGCTGCGCCACAGACTTTAATAAAAGACTATATGTTGGCGAAAGGCCATGATCACCTCGGAGAATAATAATGAAAAATGATCTGTTGTCGGATTATTTTCTAAATGAGTACATCCCCATGCTTCCTTCTTATTCCAAGGAAGATCTTCAAAAAGAATTTATACAGAAGGCCCGCGAGCTCAATCTGGCGCATGCGGACGAAGACGTCTTGTTTAGAGCGTTTACTCACAAGTCTTTTGCCCACGAGGCCAAGGGCGAATTGCCCGACAATGAACGACTTGAGTTTTTAGGCGACTCGGTTTTGCAGCTGGTTGTCTCAGAGGAGCTTTTAAAGCTGCACCCCAACACAAAGGAAGGCAAGCTTAGCAAACTGCGCAGCTCAATTGTCAACGAGCGCTCGCTTAGCCAATTGGCCAGGAATATGAAATTGAACAAGCTTATTCTTCTGGGAAAAGGCGAGCTTAGAGAAAAAGGTTATGACAAAGATTCATTGCTCGCCAATTGCTTTGAGGCCTATCTTGGCGCCGTTTATCTGTCCGCGGGACTTGAGATGACCAGAGCAAAAATACTTGAAATATTTGAAAACTTTGCCAAGGACAACGAAAATCTTTTTTTGTTGGAGGCGATTGAGGAGTTCGACGCCAAATCCAGGCTGCAGGAGAAGCTTATGAAGGAGCGCCGGGAGCTTCCTAAGTATGTGGCAAAAGAATTGGGAGAAAATAATGAAAAGCGCTTTCATATCAGTTTGCTCGTTAAAGGTGAAAAACTGGGAGAGCTGGTTCACAAATCTAAAAAGAAAGGCATGCAAGAGCTCGCTAAAAAAGTGTTAGAAGATTTTAATAAAAATACAAACAATTAAGAAACAACCACGAGAGGAAAATATATGTTGCTTACAGATCAACACCCGCACAACAAACATTTAACCGCCGCCGTTTTGGGAAAACCCAACGCCGGCAAATCCACCTTGATCAATCATCTTTTGGGCTTTGATTTGAGCATTGTCTCTTCCAAGCCTCAGACCACCAGAAATCACTTTCAATGCGTTTTTACGGTGGATAGAACGGAGATTGTGCTGGTTGACACTCCCGGCGCCCACTCGTCCAATCAAGAAATCAACATCCGAATGAACGGACAGGCCCAATTTGGTTCCGAAGGCGCCGACTTGAATCTTTTGCTGCTTGATTTGACCTCCAACCCGCTCCAAGACGCGAAAGACTTTTTAAAAGCTTTTGATAAAGAGCTTGCGGCCACATGGATTGTTTTTACCAAACAGGATCTTGCCCAGAAAGGGGAGAAAGAGCTGGACTCGATATTTGAGCAGCTTAAAACTTTAATCCCCGCCGCGGACAGATATTTCCCGATCTCCTCAAAAGACGGAACCAATATCCACATCCTCACCGGAGCTTTGGTGGACGCGGCCCGGCCCGGCCCTCATTTTTATCCCAGAGGAGACGTTTCCAACAAAAACATGCGCTTTTTCGCCACTGAATATATAAGGGAGCAGGCCTTTAACATCTTAAAAGACGAGCTGCCCTATGAGCTTGCGGTGGTTATTGAGGACTTTCAAGACGCCAGCGACAAAGAAGGCAGAGAAATGGACGCCAAAGTTTCGGCTTCCATTTTGGTGAACCGTCCCAGCCAGAGGGCCATTGTTGTCGGCTCCAAAGGCTCTGTTATTAAAGAGATTGGAACCAGGGCCAGAAAAAAAATCGAGGCGATGGTGGGGTCCAGAACCCATCTAAATCTGCATGTCAAAGTCAGTCCCAAGTGGTTTAAAAACAATTACGTGTTAGACGAAATAGGATTGCCTAGAACCCAAAAATCCAACAGGGTTTGGAGAAAGAAATCATGAACAATCGCTCGCCCATAGTCTCCTTGATCGGCAGACCCAATGTTGGGAAAAGCACTATTTTTAACCGCCTGATGAAGAAGTCTTTTAAGGCCATGACTTTTGACCAGCCAGGCGTCACCCGCGATCGTCACTATGATATCTGCGCTTTGGAGTCTAAGACGGGGGAAGACGCAAAAGACTTGATCGTTGTGGACACCGGCGGGTTTTATCCGGAAAAAGTTGAAGAAGACAAAAGAAAGCAAAGGGCGCCCGCGGAGCCTTTTTTTGACGAGATGGCGCAGCAGGCAAAGCTCGCCATAGAGGAGTCCGACCTTGTTCTTTTTGTGGTGGACGTGAGAGAAGGGCTTCTTCCTTTTGACAAGTCCATCGCCGACTACATTCGAAGTTCCAAAAAAGACATGTGGCTTTTGGTAAACAAATTTGACAGCGACAAACAATGGGGAGAGGAAGCGGAATTTTACGAGTTGGGGCTTCCTTCCGAGAATCTCTTGGTTGTCTCGGCGGAGCACAATAGAGGACTGGTGGATCTTAAAGAAAGGCTGTACGACTTTGCCGCGGAGTTTGAAAAAAGCGAAAGCGACAACAAACAAACCCAAAAAGGCGTAAAACCAAACTTTGACGTGGTTGGATCCGTTGCCATTATCGGCTCGCCCAACGCCGGCAAGTCCACTCTTTTAAACCGTTTAATTGGAGCTCAAAGGGCCCTGGTCTCCAATAT
>JBBDND010000095.1:0-1072 GCA_040877865.1 Bacteriovoracaceae bacterium
TTTTGTTCGGTCATGGGCCCGGTCATTTTAACGGCGGACGAGTTTCAAGGCCAGGAGCCAAGTCTTAAGATGCAAGCCTGGGTAAACGGCGAGTTGTGGTCCGAAGGAATGACCAGCGATTCTCATTACTCTTGGGCGCAAATGATCGAGCACGCCGGCCGGGAGGAGTGGATTTTGGCGACGGATTTCATGGGCTCCGGCACGGTGGGAACCGGGTGTGGACTGGAGCTCGACAAATGGATTCAACCGGGCGACGTGTTGGAGCTTGAAATAGAAAAAATAGGAACATTAAAAAATATTGTGGGAACACCCAACAAGCCATAGGACAATGTTATGAGCAACGAAAACTTCAGAGCCAGCGGCGTTTACACCAAACAGGCGCACGTAAAAATCCCCCAGGGACTGTATGAAGAAGAGCACGGCCGGGAAGGCTTTTTTGGCAGAGTCAGCCAGATTTATCACGAAAATCCTTTGACCGGCTGGACCAATATTGAAGGCGATCTAAAACCGAGAAGCCTCCCTCCTGTTTTTGAAAAGCCTGATTTAAAAAACAAGTTTATTGCTTATTTATACAATAATGATTTGGTCATTTCCTTGGGAAACTTTGACCAAGATTTTAAAAACTTTCAGCGCAACGCCGACTTCGACGAAATGTATTTTGTACATGAAGGGGAAGGAAGGCTAGAGACCCTTTATGGACATTTAGAATATAAAAAAGGCGACTACCTCATCCTGCCAAGAGGAGTCACCTACAAAGCATACCTGAAAACGGCGACAAAATTTTTAAAAGTTGAGTCTGCCTCGGAATTTGAAGAGCCGTCTAGGGGAATTTTGGGTCCTAACGCGCTTTACGATCAAACGGCGATAGCGACTCCCGAAGCGGCCAAAGGGAGCGAACAAGAGAAAAAAGAATACGTGGTGGAAATAAAAAGAGAAGGCGAGATCACCAAAGTCACTTACCCTTTCAATCCCCTGGACGCCCAAGGTTGGAAAGGCAGTCTTTATCCCTGGAAAATTTCCATTTACGACTACTGCCCGATCCACTCCCACAAGTACCACGTGCCTCCCAGCG
>JBBDND010000096.1:0-5427 GCA_040877865.1 Bacteriovoracaceae bacterium
AAAAAACCCGCGACCGCGCCGTTTGCGCCAGATTGGAAAGCTTTTTAAAGATGCGCGACGAGGTCGAGTCCGTTCCTGAATGGCAAAAAAACTCTTAATATCACTTTTAATTTTAAATGGTCTCTTGCCCCGGAGTTTTTTTGATGGGCACCCTGCCCTTGTTGTCCGGCTTTAAGATATTGCCTTTCTGGGGAACCAAAGAAATGACAATGCTCTCTCCTTCTTTTTTGGGCCGCTTGGCCGTGTACCCTTGAGGGATGGACACGGATTTTTTAAAGCTTTGCATGGAAATGGATTTTGCTTGGCCTGCGATCTCATCCTCAACCCGAACTTGGCTTTTGATGGTGATTTTATCGTCAGTGGTTTCGATATTTAAATCCGTGTTCTTGTCCTTGGGAGTGATGATCACGGAAATGCTTCCGTCTTTTTCCATTCTTTCTTCCACCGAGATATTGTTGCCAATGCCGCTAAAACCTTTAAATCCCCCAAGGCCGTGTTGGCGCAAAGACTCAAACAAATCGTCCTGAAAAAAGTCGTCTTTAAAGAACTCGTCGTCGTCAAACGCTTTCATGATGTCTTCCATCATGCTCTTTCTTTGCTCCAAAAATCTTTGAATGATTTCATCATGGGTGTTTTGCGCAAAAGCGGCGCTTGTCATAGCGTTCATTATAAAGGCAGAAACTAAAAAGATTAAAAAAGCTTTCATACGTCTTCCTCTTTGCTCCATTCTTTAAAAATATTGATCAGAACGTCTATGCCGTCCAAGAACGGCGCCGGGCCTGGTTGCAAAAAGATCTCGGGCTCTACTTCAAAAACATTTTTTGTTTGAACCGCCCGAATCTTGTCAAAACCTTCTCTATCCAAGATTTTTTGAATATTCACCTTCTTGCCGCACCAGCAGCCCAGTATTAAATCTGGATTCTTTTGGATAATTGTCAAGGGCTCGACGAATCTATCCTTGGCCAATTTGGCGTTTGCCAGTTCTTTGTTAATATCGATTCCGCCACAGAGCTCGATTAATTCGCTCACCCATTGAATGCCTGAAATCATAGGGTCGTCCCACTCCTCAAAATACACCTTTGGTCTAGCTTTTAGAGCCTGAGCAAAACTCTTGGCCATATCAATTTTGGAATTTAATTTTCCTATCAGAGCTTTGGTTTCAGCGGGAGCGTCCACCAACCTGCCCAGCATTTCAATATACTCCAAGATTTCAGACAAGGAGCGGTGATTGGCCACAAACACGTTCATTCCTTCGGCGATTAGGTCTCTGGCAATGTCCTTTTGAATGTCGGAAAAGCCTAAAACCAGATCGGGATTGTGACTCTTTATTTTTTTTATGTTGGAACTGGTAAAAAAAGAGACTTTTGGCAAACTTTGGGCGGCTTTAGGTCTTTTCACAAATGCCGAAACGCCTTTTATTAAATGCGCTTTATCAAGCAGGAATAGAGTCTCGACGGACTCCTCCGTTAAACATATAATATTGCGAGGGAATTTGCCGTTAGCCGCGGTGTTCATGCTCACAGTATAGATAAGTTTGAAGAATAAAACAAAGGCCAAACATGTTGAAATATTTTCTTTTACTGCCCGTTCTCTTTTGCGCCCTGGCCCAAGGCCAGCAAAAACATGTGGACATGAGCGCCAGATTCATAAGCGTTGAGGGAGAGCGGCTTTTAGCGGTATCGCTTAAAAATGAAAAAAAATGGCATACTTATTGGAAGAATCCCGGCGACGCCGGCCTGCCAATCACGCTCAAGTTTAGCGTAAACGACGAACCTCTCGAGTTAAAGGAATTGGAATGGCCCGCCCCAAAAAGATTTAAAGAGGCCGGCGATATTCTAACTTTTGGCTACACCGGGCTTAATCACTTTTTCTTTGAACTCAATCAGAGACAAATCGAGCGCGTAAAAGATAAAGGGCTGGATATCAGAGGAACTTGGCTGGTTTGCAAAGATATTTGCATTCCCGGAGAAGACCAGGTTTCTCTCAATGTGGATCCCGACGGTTTGGGACAGTCCGGCCAACCAGTGGTGGATGTCGAAGCGCTGAAAGACGCCTATAAGAAATTGCCAGTGGCAGATGAAAAGCCCCAAAGTTTGGAGATCTTTCTCACTCAAGCCGAGGAAAAGAACAAACTACTTTTGCAGTACACTTTAAGCGATGTGGACATTGACAGGCTTGAGCGGGATCAAAACCTTTTGACGCCCTTTTTGGCCGAGCCCTTTGATTACAAAAGAGAAAAACTTTATTACGATCCGGCCGCAAAAATATTGTATGGAGTGATGACAGTTGATTGGGACGGAGAATATGAGGAGCCCGAGAGGCCTTTGCCTTTAGACGGCGTTTTTAAACAGCCGATAAACGCAAAATTTATATTTGCGCCTTATCCAGACAGCAGAGCTGTCGTTATTGAAGAAAACTTCAAGCAATTTTCTTTGGGAGGCCAAAAAGCCTTTAATCAATTTGTATCCTCTTTAACTCCTTTGGACAAAGCCGGAGCCTCCTCTTCCCAAGGGGCGCTTCGATCATTGCCGCTCATTTTGTTTTTTGCTTTCCTTGGCGGGCTCATACTCAATCTCATGCCCTGCGTTTTGCCGGTGATATCCTTGAAGCTCTTTAGTCTTATTGTTCACTCCCACGAAAGCAAATCCAAAATTTTAAAACACAACCTGTCTTACACCGCCGGCGTCGTCGCCACCTTTTGGCTTTTAGCCGCCGTCGTTTTGGGGTTGAAGATTAGCGGTCAGCAAATTGGTTGGGGTTTTCAATTGCAGTCGCCTGTTTTTGTTTTCTTTATGATGGCGGTGATTTTTATCATGGCGCTAAATCTAATGGGCCTTTTTGAGTTTGTAACCCCCGGCGGCTCCAAACTTGGAAGCGTTCAGATGAAGAAAGGGCTTTCAGCCGATTTCGTCAACGGGGTATTGGCCACTATTTTGTCCACTCCTTGCTCAGCTCCTTTTTTGGGAACGGCCCTCACTTTCGCTTTCACCACCAGCAATTTTAACATATTCCTCATCCTTACCTTCGTGGGAATTGGGCTCGCTTCCCCGTTCATACTAACCGGATTTTTTCCCAAGTTGGTGGCGTTTCTTCCTCGCCCGGGAGCCTGGATGGAGCATCTTAAAAAAGTGTTGGCGCTGACTCTGCTTTTGACTTTTGTATGGCTTTACGACATTCTTTCGGGACAAATTGATTACAACTTCTCCGGCATTTATATCAACACTATATTTGTCATGTTGTTTTTCGCCTTCTTCTTCCGAAAGCAAATTTCAAAAAATATTTTTTTAAACATTATTTTCTTTCTCATACCTCTGGCCCTGACGGTGGATATGATTCAAAAACAAGGATTGGACACTGTGTCCGGCCAAGCAAAGAGCTCAAAAAGCAAATACAATTTAGTTTGGAAGCCGTGGTCCAGATCCTCCATGCGTGAACTTCAAGGACAATGGGTTTTCATGGACTTTACCGCGGATTGGTGTCTCACCTGCAAGGTCAATGAAAAATTGGTTTTGAACACCGAAGATTTTTCCAATTTAGTTGATGAAAAAAACATTCAACTGCTTTTGGCCGACTGGACCCTCCGGGACGACAATATCACTCGTTTTTTAAAAGAACATGGCATCGTGGGCGTGCCCGCCTACTTTATTCAAAAGCCTAACGGCGAGATCGTCAGCCTTGGCGAGGTGATCAGTGTGGACAAAGTGAAAAAGAATCTTATTCAATAGAGGAAACCGGAAGCTCCATCAGCTTCTTAATGACCACTTTAGGTTCGACATCATTGTATAAAATTTGGAAAATGCCGTCAAAAAGCCTTGTCTTGATGTGGTATTTTTTGGCCAGTCGATGCGCGGCGAGTGTGGTCTTGTATCCTTCCACCGTGGACTTTTGGGAAGCGATAATTTCCTCAGGTTTGCCGCCTTTGGCTATGTCTTTTCCAAAAGTTTTATTTCGCGACAGATCGCTGGTGGTTGTGAGTATGAGATCTCCCATGCCCGCAAAACTGTAAAATGTTTCAGGTCTGGCGTTAAAAACTTTTCCAAAGCGGAGCATCTCGGTAATGCCCCGGGTGATCATCGCCGCCCTGGTGTTGTGATTGTATCCAAGTCCTTCCAGCATCCCTCCGGCGATGGCCAAAATATTTTTTAAGGCTCCGCCGAGCAGCACTCCTTTAACGTCATAAGTTGGAATGGCCTTAAAGTATGGCGTCTGAAGCATGTTCGCCACAGGCAAAAGCGTCTCCGGAGTTTTTCCGGCCAAAGAAACAATCGTCACTTGCCGGTCTAAAATTTCCTTGGCAAAGGAAGGACCGGACAAATAACAAATATATTCGCTATAATCTGAAAAATAATGCATAAAAAGATCGTCCGGCAATTCGCAAGTATCGGGATCTATGCCTTTGGTCAGGGACACCATGGGGATCTTTTTTTTAAAGTGATTGATGACTCTTTCTTTATTTTCAGAATAAAAAGAATGGATGGCCCCGGTGGGAAGACCGTTTACCAAAAGCTCGATTTTTTTATTTTGCGAAAGCTCTTCCAATTCTTCCCATGTCAGGGCCGGCTGAATATTGGATGGAAGCTTTTGGCCTGGCAAGTATACAGAATTTTCTCCCTGTTTAATGGAGTCATAGACTTCTTGCTCTCGCACTTTAAGAATAACATGTTGAAAGTTTTCAGAAAGGACGGAAGCGATGGAAGTTCCAAAAGCTCCCGCTCCATAAACAATGGCTGTGTCGAATTTCATAGGGAGTCCTGTATTATAAAGACATTATCCCTTCTATTTTACTTACCTCTTGATAAACAGCAACCACATCTTCGGAAGAATAGACCATTTTTTTGCTGGTAATGCTGGTGTAAGTTCCGTTTTTAGATTTTTTTTCTTCAATGGCGTGCTCCGACAACAGATCAAGCAGCTCGGGCTTTTGCTCGGTTTTGATTACAAACTTAAAATTATAATGCTCAGGCCATTGCATTTGCTCATCGAGTAAGGCCTTGAATTTAGTAAAATCCACTTTTATTCCTCCAAATTTCTTAAAAATAACCCAAGAACGCTTCAAGTCAAGGGCCTCAAAAGCCGATTTAGTGTGTGAGACAATACTTACCGCGCCGCGCAATGTCAAGGATGATATGGCAAGAAAGATACTAATTACCCTTTTTACTCTTAGTCTGCTGCCAAGCGCTCTTGGAGCCGAGTTCAAGCATTTAAAGCTTAAAAACGAGCTGTTTGAATTGGATCAATTAGAGAAAAATCAGGCCACAAAAATGGAGCGCCATTCCCGAGGGGCTAGAGCTCAAAGCGCCATGTCCAAGGCCGCCGCCGACAACCTTCGAGAGCGGGTCGCCAGAAAGCTGTTAAACTTGAAACCTCAAAAAGCTTTGGGGGGCGTGGTGGAAGACTCCTCGCCTTTAATGCAAAAAATAATTGAAG
>JBBDND010000097.1:0-5418 GCA_040877865.1 Bacteriovoracaceae bacterium
GATGGTGAGAACTAAGTGGTCTCCCTCCATATTTCCTTTTAACCTCAACCCCAAAGAAACCGGTCTAACAGCATGAGAGATTAATTCAATGACCAACATCAACGGAGCCAACGCGATAACAGGTCCTAAAAAGTGCTTCATGTGGCCCACGACTCCTTGGACCCTGATTCCTTGATAGTTGTAATAAATAAAAACAAAAAGACCTAAGGCCAATGTCGTATTAAGATTTTCAGTTGGTGGATAAAAACCCGGGACAATTCCTATTACATTGCTTAAAAAAATGGTCGAAAATATTGTTATTATGAGGGTAAAATATCGCTTGGCGTCTTTTTCGCCCATGATATTCCTGGATAGCTCATAAAAAAATTGGCCTATAGCTTCGAAAATATTTCTAAAACTGATGCCGCGGTCGGGAACCACAGCCGAATCGGTCGAGGCGGTCTTTAACTTGTAGACCACGCCAGCCAACAAAAAAAGCAGGCATACAAAAGCGTAAGTTACCGTGTGTTCAGGGACGTTAAGTTGGTGAGCGACAGATCCCAGCCAAGTAAAACCGCCAGCTGCGTAAGCGGTGGAAGAAAACGAACCCGCCAATAAAGCTAAAATAAACTTCATATTTTTATATCCTTAATTTTTTTATTATCTCTTTTAATACTTATGGCAAGAATAATCAATTGAAATGTGTATATTGAGACGCAGATAATTAGGTTTTCAGGCATTGCTCGCGCCGCGTAAGCGAAAACCGCGATTAGGACAAAAAATTTCAAAACCAGAAAAAAAGATTTTTTTTTGCCTTTCACCAAGGCGGCGGTTCCAGCGATTAAAAAATACTGATTTAACAGAATTCCTAAAAAAAAAGCCAGGTCTTCCCAAAGATACGCTGTGGTGGTTAAAAACAATAACAAGGCAAAATTGATTAAAGAAAGGGTCCAATAAGCGCGTTTATTGATCATCTTTCTCGCCGCCGCTATGATTTTGCTTCCTTAAACGCTTAAACATTAAGAAGAAAATATTAAAGATTACCGCCAGAATTATAACCAACCCGACAGTATTGCTAATCAATTTCGCCTCTATCAAATGATACACCACGGCTGAAACCGCCAGGATGGCGGAAGGCAGGGCCATCGCCAGGCCCAGGACGACAAGCAATTGTTTGTCAAAGTTCATCTTTTTCTTGCCACTCGTCTTTCATAAAGAGAGTTTAAACGCTTTTCGATGACGTCAGGATTGGGATATTCCCCAATGATAGAATAATATATATTGTAAGCTTCCTTTAGTTTTTCGGCGCTTTCATAGGCGTTGGCGATTAAAAATTTGACCTGGACAATTTTGTCCTTTCGCTTTTCTCTTTTTAAAAATTCAAACCAATAGTTTACGGCCGTGTCCCATTCGCTTAAGTAAAAATGGGTAAGGCCCAGATAATAATATGCGTCGGCTCTAACTTCTTCATCGTTGGAAACTGACAACTCTTTAAATAGGCGCGAGCTTTCTTTATAATTTTCCATATGAAAAGCGCACTGGGCATAACGAAAAGTATAGCTTTCTTGACGCTCCAACTTTGGAACAAAATCCATTAAATTCTTATAAGCTTTTTTTGCCACTTTATAGTTTTTAAATTTTTCAAATTGAATGGAACCAATCCTTTCCAGCGCTTTTACCTGCCAGAGCGGCTCGTTTGAGCTGTCTATAATCGTTTCAAGATGGGAAAGCGCTTTTTCATAGTCGTTCAAATAAAGGGAGTATATTTCTCCAAGTTGAAAATTAATTTTAATTTGGATTGTTTTAGAAGGTTTGCGCTCTAAAATATCCTCATAAATCTCAACCGCTTCTTTAAAATTTTGTTTGGTAATATAGCCTTGAGCCCGGAGGATGTCTTTATGCAGTCCGGATGTAAAATCACATCCGGTCAACATGATCAACAAAATAACAAGTTTAGTCTTCAGCTTCTTCATCCGATTCAACAATGCTTTCCACCGCCACAACGGCTTCGCCCTCTCTAAGTTTTATTAGACGCACGCCTTGAGTGTTTCTTCCCAACAACGAAATCCCGGAAATTTTTGTTCGAATCACTTGTCCGCTATTTGTAATGATCATTAAATCATCGCTTTCGCTTACTGGTTTAATTTGAACAATTTCTCCGGTCTTTTTATTAAGCTTCATGGCTATAATGCCTTTTCCGCCTCGGGATTGCTTTCTATACTCGGTGGTAGAGGATCGCTTTCCATAACCTTTTTGAGTCACGCTCAGAATTTCCATGCCGTCTTCAATAATCTCCATGCCTATGACCTTTTCATCGTCAGACAGAGTAATACCTTTAACCCCTTGAGAAACTCTTCCCAGCGGGCGGCAATCCGATTCGGCGAAGCGAATAATTTTTCCCTCAGAAGAGCACATGAGAACGTCTTTTTTGCCGTCAGTCACTCTAACACTTAAGACCGCGTCTCCATCCTGCACTTTTATGGCGCGGATGCCTGATTGTTTAACATTGGAATATTCAGACAGCTTTGACTTCTTTATCAGACCTTTTTCAGTCGCTATTACCAGATAATGCTTTTCAAAATCTTTTGGCACCACTGTTATTTCTCTGACTTTTTCGTTGGGTTTCAAAGGAATTAGATTAACCACGTTTCTTCCTTTAGAAGTTCTGCTAGCCTCGGGAATTTGATAAACCTTTAAAGTGTAAACACTTCCCATATCGGTAAAAAACATGATTTGATCATGAGTTTCGGCCGTAAAAATGCTGTTAAAGAAATCATCCTCGTTGGCGGCGCCTTTGACTCCTTTGCCTCCGCGCTTTTGCGCTTTATAAGTGTCGTGGGGCATTCTCTTTAAATAACCTTTGTGGGTAATGGTAACAATCACCTCTTCATTGGCAATGAGATCTTCCACTTGTATTTCATCAGCCTTTGCGATTATTTCCGTCCTTCTTTCGTCGCCATAACTTTCCAGGATTTCGTTGAATTCTTCTTTGACAATGCCTCGGATGAGATCTTCAGAATCAAGGATCTCCTCAAGTCTGGCAATCTCTTTCATTATCGCTTCATAATCCGCGACGATCTTGTCCCGCTCAAGGCCGGTCAAACGCTGCAGTCTCATGTCTAAAATCGCTTGAGCCTGGATATCTGAAAGAGTGTATTGCGCAATAAGTTTTTCTTTTGCTTGAGAAGGGCCTTCCGACTTTTTGACCAATTCCACAATCGCGTCGATATTTTCAACCGCTGTTTTTAACCCTTCTAAAATATGAGCTCTGGCTTTGGCCTTTTTAAGCTCATACATGGTTCTGCGAATGACAACCTCGCGTCTGTGATCAATAAAGGCCTGCAGCTGATCCTTTAAATTCATTACCCTTGGCTGACCATTGTGAATAGACAAAAAGATAATGCCAAAAGACACTTGCAATTGGGTCATTTTATAAAGTTTGTTTAAAATAATATTCGCGGGCTCTCCGCGTTTGACGTCTATGACAATTCTTATGCCTAATTTGCTGGACTCATCCCTAATGTCTGAAATACCCACCAGCTCTTTGTCGCTGACCAGCTTGGCGACTTTTTCAATAAGCTTCGCTTTGTTCACCTGATAAGGGATTTCCGAAATAACAATTCTTTCCCGTTCCTGCTTGCCGTGAATTTCAATATCCGCCTTGGCCCTAATCTGAATCACGCCCTTGCCGGTGTGATAAGCGGACTTTATGCCGGCGGTTCCGTGGATGGCGCCGGCGGTGGGGAAATCGGGACCTGGTATAATTTCCATTAGTTCGTCGATGGAGATGTTCGAATTTTCAATCAACGCGTTAAGCCCGTTCATGACCTCTGTCAGGTTGTGTGGCGGGATGTTTGTCGCCATGCCCACCGCGATCCCGGCTGATCCGTTAATTAAAAGGTTAGGTATTTTAGTAGGCAATACTTTTGGCTCTTGAAACTTTTCGTCGTAGTTTGGTTGCCAATCAACAGTTTCCTTGTCGATATCTTTTAACATTTCCTCGGCAAGTTTTTTCATTCTTACTTCGGTGTATCTCATCGCCGCGGCATTATCTCCGTCAATGGAACCAAAATTTCCTTGGCCGTCCACCACGGGATAGCGCATGGAAAAGTCTTGGGCCAATCTAACAATGGCTCCGTAAACAGCAGAGTCCCCGTGAGGGTGGTATTTGCCGATAACGTCGCCAACAACCCTGGCGGATTTTAAAAATGGCTTGTTATGATAATTGTTCAACATGTGCATAGCGTACAAAACGCGCCTGTGAACCGGTTTAAGACCGTCTTTTACATCCGGCAAAGCCCGGCTGACAATGACCGACATGGCGTAATCTAAAAAGCATTCTTTCATTTCGTCTTGAATCAAAAGAGGCGAAATGTTTCCGTGATTGTGGGCCGGTGGAAAATTATTGTTCTCGTCACTCATATTTATTTTTCCCTAAGTTTTTTAAATATCCAAATTTCTAACATTTAACGCGTTTTTCTCGACAAACTCTCTTCTTGGCTCAACGTTGTCTCCCATTAAAACGGAAAAAACTTGGTCGGCGTCGATAGTGTCCTCAATAGTGACTTGCATGAGGGTCCGATGTTCGGGATTCATGGTCGTCTCCCAAAGTTGGTCCGGATTCATTTCTCCCAGGCCTTTGTATCGCTGAATATAGGCTCCTTGCTTGGCTGTGGCCAAAACAAACTCGGCGAATTCGTGAAGATTGTTAAAGCTTTCTTCTTTTTTTTCTGTTGTAATTTCAAACTTTGAAGAAAGGAATTTATTAATGCCTTCAAAGTGATTGATTAAATCTTGATACTCGGCTGAATCAACAAAATTTGGCGTAATTTTAAATTTTTTGGTTCTTAAAGCCGTTTTTATTTGCACCTTTAAAATATGCGAATCGTGCTTTGGATCCTCTTCAATGTCAAAGACGTACTCTTTTAAAGAAGTTTTTTCGTCCTTCTTAAAAAATTCGTCCAGTTCTTTAACAATCTTTTCCAACATTTCCCTGGATTTCATGGACTGAAGATCCAGGGTTTTCTGTTCAATAATTTTCCTTAAAAAATCTTTGTCAAAATGCCTGTCGTACGAATTGAGGTGAGAATAATAAGACTTGTATTTGTTTAGCAGTTTTTTAACATCGTCAACGACTTGTTCCTGGTCGTCGATTTTGATTTCAGTGTCGTCCAGAGCCACGCTGATCAAATACTTTTCAAGAGCTTTTTCGTCTTTTAGATACATCTCGTTTTTATTTTTTTTGTATTTAAAAAGAGGCGGCTGAGCGATATAGATGTGTCCTCGCTCAATTAATTCCGGAAATTGCCGGTAAAGAAGAGTCAGGATCAAAGTTCTGATGTGGGATCCGTCAACGTCGGCGTCGGTCATGATGACAATTTTATGGTAGCGAAGCTTTGTCACGTCAAAATTGTCTTTGCCTATTCCCGTCCCCATGGC
>JBBDND010000098.1:0-5396 GCA_040877865.1 Bacteriovoracaceae bacterium
CAAAAATATTCGCATGCTTTGGGATGGAGAGCCTGAGTACAATGTTTTGCTCGCTTTGGAAGAGAGATCCAAGCATCCTTTGGCCAAGCAGATCCGAAATTGGCTTAAGGAGCGCTTTCCTGGGCTTAAAGCCGACAAAATTGAAAAATTTAAAGAAACTCCGGGACAAGGCCCCGAAGGAAAGTTGAGAGAACATTATTATCAAATAAAACCGCTTGCCAATGTGGGCTCCGGAAGTTTTGGCCTGTATAAAAACGGGAATAAAATTCTCAGCGCCCAAATGGAAGACCGCTTGGATCCCGAATTTTGCTCCACCGCAAAACGGCTTAAGGCCATGGGAAAAAGCGTTTTCTTGCTTTCGGGAGACAATCAGGAGCGGGTGGAAGCGGCGGCCAAAGCTTGCGACGGCGCCGTCCAAAAGGCGTTTTGGTCCATGAACCCTTTGGATAAGGAAAAAATTGCGGGCTCTTATGGCGACG
Source organism: Bacteriovoracaceae bacterium (assembly GCA_040877865.1). GTDB lineage: Bacteria > Bdellovibrionota > Bacteriovoracia > Bacteriovoracales > Bacteriovoracaceae > UBA845. The sequence goes on from JBBDND010000098.1 coordinate 480, forward strand.
CTTTGATGCTAGGAGACGGGGTTAACGACGCTTTGGCGCTAAAGGCCGCAAACGTCGGAGTCTCTGTGAGCGGAGGGGTGGATTTGGCCTTGGCGTCTTCCGAAGTGTATTTTTGCAAAGAAGGTCTTGGAAATTTAACCCAGCTTTTTGAAGGATGTTCGAAGATCTTGGGAATTCTCAAAACCAATATCGGCCTTGCGGTTGGCTATAATGTCCTTTTTATCATTCTGGCGTTGTACGGAAAAATTTCTCCACTGGCGGCGGCGATTCTTATGCCTTTAAGCTCAATTATTTTATTAAGCGTTTCTTTGACGCTTTTGCGCTCTTTAAACGGAATTTTGAGAAATTAATTTTTTATAACTGATATAGCTCATGTTTTAGAAGACTTCTTTGCAATAACTTTAAGAGAAAACTGAAGGAAAATAAAGGATATGGACGATGGAAATTCTTTTTGTATTGGTTCCCCTAACCATTCTTATCGCCTTTGGATTTGTGGCCTTGTTCATTAGTTCGGTGAATAAAGGACAATTTGAAGAACTCGAAAGTCCGGCCAGTCGAATGCTGTTTGAGGACGAAAAAACAGACAAAGGCAAAGTCGTTAATAAAAAGTAAATTTAAAAGGAAAACTAAAATGGATGACGCGAGCAAAATCCCGCTTGAAACCAGTTACGACCATATCTCTTATAACGATCATGTGGTGAAACAATTCTTGGTCGCCACGGTGGTTTGGGGAGTGGTGGGCATGTTGATTGGCCTGCTGCTTGCCGCGCAATTGGCGGACTGGAACTTTAACTTTGGGCTGGAATGGCTGACCTTTGGCAGGCTTAGGCCTTTGCACACAAACGCCATCATATTCGCCTTTGTGGGCAACGGTATTTTTGCCGGCGTCTATCATTCAACCCAGAGATTGTGCAAAACCAGAATTTTTAGCGACATGTTGTCCAGGATACATTTTTGGGGATGGCAGCTTATTATTGTGGGCGCGGCTCTTACTTTGCCGCTTGGCATGAGCCAATCTAAAGAGTACGCCGAACTTGCATGGCCTATGGACAACGCCGTGACCGCCGTCAGCGTTGTTATTGCCATCAACTTCTTAAAGACCGTTAAAGAAAGAAGGGAAAAACACCTCTATGTCGCGTTGTGGTTTTACATTGCCACCATACTAACTGTCGCGATGCTTTATATCGTCAACAACTTGGCGATTCCGGTGGGACTGATGGAATCGTATCCCGTTTTCGCCGGGGTTCAAGACGCTCTGGTACAGTGGTGGTACGGACACAATGCCGTGGCTTTCTTTCTTACCACTCCCATTCTGGGACTTATGTATTATTATTTGCCCAAAGCCGCCAATCGTCCCATTTACTCTTATCGCTTGTCCATTATTCACTTTTGGTCGCTCATTTTTATTTATATTTGGGCAGGCCCTCACCATCTTTTAAACACAACTTTGCCCGACTGGGCGCAAACATTAGGCGTGGTTTTCTCGGTCATGTTGTGGGCGCCTTCATGGGGAGGGATGATTAACGGGCTTTTAACTTTGAGAGGAGCCTGGGGAAAGGTCAGAAGAGACCCCATATTAAAAATGTTTGTCACCGCTTTGACTTTTTACGGCATGGCCACGTTCGAAGGCCCCTTGCTTTCAATCAAGTGGTTTAACAGCATCGCCCACTACACGGATTGGATTATTGGACACGTGCATGGAGGCGGCATTGGGTGGAACTACATGTTGTCCGCCGCCATGATGCTGTACCTCGCTCCCAAGCTTTGGCAAACAAAGCTCTATTCTGTGAAATTGGCCAACACTCAATTCTGGTGCGCCACCATAGGCGTTCTTCTTTATTATATTTCTATGACTGTGGCGGGAATCACGCAAGGTCTGATGTGGAAAGCCGTCAATGAAAAAGGCCAGCTGACTTATCCAAATTTTATGGAAACGGTGGTGGAAATCGTCCCCATGTATTGGGTGCGCTTGTTGGGAGGAGCGCTGGTTTTCGCCTCCATGCTCATGCTTATGTACAACCTGTATAAAACCGTAAAACTCGCCCCTAAAAACGTTGAAGAGCCGGTTTACAAGGTGCCTAAAGCCGTTTGGAGAGAACAAAAGGAGAACGACGAAAAAGGCCATCGCAAGTTGGAGGGTCTTGGCTTCACTTTTTCAATTCTTTCGCTCATCGCCGTTTTGGTGGGCAGCGCCGTGGAGATCATTCCCGCGGTCATGTCCAACGCCTATATTGACAAGACGGTAAAGGTCGATCCCTACACGCCGTTGGAAGTGGTTGGACGGGATCTCTACGTAAGAGAAGGGTGTTACAACTGCCACTCTCAGATGGTGCGACAATTGCCCGACGAAAAATTGCGCTATGGGGACGTGTCGGAAGCTTCGGAATTTATTTATGACCGTCCCTTTCAATGGGGTTCTAAAAGAACCGGCCCCGATCTGCATCGGGTGGGAGGAAAATATCCGGACTCTTGGCATTATCGCCACATGTACGACCCAAGGGAAGTGGTTATGAACTCAATTATGCCTTCTTATAAATGGATGTTTAAAAAGAAAATGGACATGGAAATGCTTGAGAAGAAAATGAGCGTCTTAAAAGCTTTAGGCGCCCCTTACGACGACAAGGTGATCAAAAACGCTAAGGCCATGGCCCGCGCCCAAGCCGAGCAAATAACCAAGAATATGGCGGACGCGGGAGTGGACATGAAAATGCAAGATAAGCAGATCATTGCGATGATAGCTTACCTGCAAAGACTGGGTAAAACCAAGAAGCCTGTCGACGCGCAAATTCTAGGCGAAGAAAAAGAAAAAGAAGAAGAAAAAGAAAACGAAAAAAAGCAAGGAGACAGAGATGCGGCAAATGTTAAGTAGCATTCAAGAATACCCCATAATTGGAATGTCTGTTTTGACGATATTCGCGCTTTTGTTTGGCTATATTATTTTTGAGACTTTGAGAAACAAGAACAAGGAAGCGTTTCAAGAAGCGGCCCGCATGCCGCTGGAAGAGCAGGAGCGTTTATGAAAGACCATAAAGACGATAATAATAAAGACGATGAAGTTGAAATCCTTGAAGCTGAAAAAAATCTGGTTTTGGACCACGATTATGACGGCATTAAGGAGCTAGATCACCCTCTTCCCATGTGGTGGGTTTTTATTTTTGTGGGAACCGTTGTCTTTTCCATCCCTTATTATTTTTACCATGTTCACTCCGACAGCGGCCCTGACAGCCGAAGCGTTTTAAACGAAGAGATGGAAAAAATTCACAAAATGCAGGCCGATTACGAAGCCAAAGCCGGAGGATTTGACGTGGAGACTTTCAACGCTTTTGTTAAAACCGAGGAAGCCGCCAAAATCGGCAAGAAGACGTATCAAGGCCAATGCTCCGCCTGCCACGGGCCCGACGGGCAAGGAACCATCGGCCCCAATCTTAGCGACAATTATTGGATGCACGGGGACGGAAAGCTTTTGTCGGTGTATCAAGTTATCGCCAAAGGCGTTACCGACAAAGGAATGCCCGCTTGGAAGCAAACCTTGGATGAAAAACAGATGATGGCGGTGACCGACTTTATTTTGAAAATGAAAAAAGTCGAAGGCAAAGAACCGCAAGGGGAATTAATAGAAGAATAATGTCTAAAAAACTTGAACTTCACGATTCCAGATTGGGCACCACCGACGCCAAAGGCGCGAGAGTCGCGCCCCAGCCGGAAGACGTGAAAGGAAAGTGGGCGAGCCGGCGAAAAATCTTTTATTCTATTTTGATCGCCATATACCTTGTTCTTCCTTGGATTTATGTCAATGGAAAGCAATGGGTTTTACTCGACATCCCCGGGCGCGAATTTACTTTTTTTGGATCAATCTTTTACGCCCATGACGGTATTTTTTTAATTTTTCTTTTTCTTGGCTTTGGCTTTCTTATCGCTTTTGTCACCAGCGTGTGGGGAAGAGTTTGGTGCGGATGGGCCTGCCCGCAAACGGTGTTTATCGATCAAGTTTATCGAAAAATTGAGCGGTGGATCGAAGGAAACTCCCGCCGTCGCAAAGCTCTTAATAAACAACATTGGAACTTCGAAAAAATTTGGAAAAAGGGCGCCAAGTGGGCGCTGTTTCTTTTGGTTTCTTTGCACATCGTTCATTCATTTCTGGGCTACTTTGTGGGAACTCGCGAGCTTTTGGAAATTAGCTTTCAATCTCCCGCCAACAACTGGGTTTTGTTTGTCACCATGCTGGTCTTGACCGGCATCGTGCTTTTTGATTTTGGGTGGTTTAGAGAACAGTTTTGCGTGATCGCTTGTCCTTATGGCAGGTTTCAAAGTGTCATGATGGATGAAAACTCCACCGTGGTGGCCTATGACGAAAAGCGGGGCGAACCAAGAAGAAACAAGGCCGTCTCCAAAGACAAGGAAGGCGACTGCATAGATTGCTTTAAATGCGTCAAAGTTTGTCCCACCGGCATAGATATTCGCCGAGGGACGCAAATGGAGTGCATTGCCTGCACCATGTGCATCGACGCTTGCGATGAGATAATGGAAAAGGTCGGTTATGAAAAGGGTCTTATCCGTTACGCTTCCGAAAACGAGTTAAACGGCAAAAAGAAAAGAATTGGGGTTAAAAGTTTTATCCTTTTAGGTTTGTTCCTGGCGGTGGTTGGGGCCATGATCGCCAGCCTGTCTAAAAGAGACGATTTAAGCGCCCAGTTTTTAAGAATGCCGGGGGAGCCTTACCAGAAAATAATTGGAGCTGACGGCTTCACTCTTTTAAACCGCTTTGAGGCAAAAATCGACACGTTAAACAAAAAAGACAAGCGCATAGAGTTTAGATTGCCTGACAACGTCAAGGACACAGTGAAGTTGGTGTCAGGGGAGCTGCCAAAAGTCATAGAAAGCGACAAAGAAACAGTTAGTTTCTTTTTAAAGTATAAA
>JBBDND010000099.1:0-5364 GCA_040877865.1 Bacteriovoracaceae bacterium
ATTAAACTTCAAAGGCAACAAAAAAAAGCGATAAAGCAAAAATTTTGGTGGAGATGACAGGAGTCGAACCTGCGACCCTCTGAATGCAAATCAGATGCTCTCCCAACTGAGCTACACCCCCATTTACAATTGCTGTGTTCGCGAAGGCATAATTTAAGAAAGACGCGCTTTCCTGTCAACTGCTTTTTCATAAAAAGAACTCATAAAAATTTAAAAAAGACCCTTTTTGAGTTTAAATGTTTAAAAAGCAACATACAGGAGAAACACCCTTTGAAAACACTATCTAAACTGGCCTTAATTTCATCGCTGCTCTTTGCTTCCGGCTGCTTCAAAACAGACGAAAAAACAGTTGAACCGGTCAAGGAGCAAAGCGAGGAAAAAATTCGCATAAAAACCGCGCATGGAGACATTATTTTTAAGCTTTTGCCGGAAGTGGCTCCCATAACCACCGAAAGGTTTAAAGAACTGGTGGATCAGGACTACTATAATGGGCTGATTTTTCACCGGGTCATTCCTGGATTTGTGGCACAGGGGGGGGATCCTAAAGGCACGGGCGAGGGAGGCAGTGGAAAAAGATTAAAAGCCGAGTTTAGCGACCTCAAGCATAAAAAAGGAACCGTGGCCATGGCTCGCGGGCAAGACATCAATAGCGCCGACAGCCAGTTTTACATCGCGCTGGACGAACAGCCGCATTTAGACGGGAAATACACAATTTTTGGGGAGGTTGTCGAAGGCTTGGACACTGTCGATAAAATCAAACAAGGCGACAAGATGTTGTCTGTGAGTTTGGAGTAATTTTATCCGTATTTTCTGGGGAGCAAAGGCTCATGAATCCTCGCCACAGCTCGGATTCTTCTTAATAGTCAAGTGAAGCGGAGAAGGAGCTGGCTCCGCAGCGAGAATCTACTCTAAATACTCTTAATCCAGATGAAGACTTTATTCGACCCGTAAGGGCCTCCAAACACTGTCTTGCTTTCGAGTATTGTCGCTTCTTCAACCTGGGCCACCTTCGATAAGAAGGTCTTCACTTCCTTTCCCGGCACGTACAAGTTAAAGTAAAGTCCGCCGGGAATGCTTGTCCCGGGTTTGACATTGTCCACCTGCTTGACGTCAAAAGACTTTAGAACTTCCAACAGTTTGCTCTTGGTGACAAGAGGATCCACGGAGGTCATCATCACCCGATAGGCCATTCTTCTGCCGTAGCGAGAGTTGCGATAGCCTCCCTTGCGAACTTCCTCGTATTCGGATTGTTCCAGGTCGGCGACAGTAAAGTCTTTTGGCAAAGCTTCCACGGAGGTTAAAACGACATCGGATTCCACGTCAAAGCGTTGGGTGTCCAGATCTTCATCGTCGAAAACTTTTGTTGACTCTATTTTTTCAAGTTTTTCCAATTCCTTGTAGCTCAAGTCCACTTCATTTATTTCCAAGGGATCCATTGATTTAAAAGAAAGACTTTTGTCGAGCCAAAAAAAGTTTGGCTCGAACAGCGATATCTTTTTTACCAAATAGTCTTCGTAATACTTATTGCCCACTTTTATAGTGAAAATAATCAAGCCGCCCACCAAGAAGAGCAAGGCCAACTCTTGAAAAAATTTCACCTGCTTTTTAAAGGTGGCTTTATTGGCCAATTTCCCCAAGCTAATATCGCTTTCCTTATTCATTTTTTTCAATTGCTGAAAAATAACTTTCCAATCGGGATAAAGGGTAATTTCCAAACTGGTGAGGATCTCGCCTTCCAAGGATCCTCTAAGGCCTGTATCCATCTCGAAAGACTTCTTTAAGTCCTCGAAGGTAAGGAATAAATTTTGGGAAATGGCGTTTCCAACTTGAAAGCGCTCATTTAGTTTGTCTTCCAAATGGGGAAATCGTTCAATAAAAAAATCTCTGAGGATAAGAGAGATTTGGCGCTCGCTGATCTTGGAAAGCTTGCCAAGATCTCGCAGGGAGACGCCCTTATGAAGAAAAAGGTAGCACAAAAACCTTTCCAGCAACCAGTTGAACCAAGTGACCAAGGGGCCGGAATGGGCTTTTTCTCTGGCAAACAGCAATCTAGAAATTTGAAAAGAGGCGCTTTTACCGGGAAGGAACAGCTCGTTCCAAAATTCTTCAAACTCTCTAATGTATCGTCCTTCCCACGAAATGCTGTCCACATTGAGTTCAAGCCACTCTTTGAAGATCGATTGATCTGTTTCTGTAAGCTTGATTTCTTCCATTTACGCTCGCTTTAATCTTTTAAAGTTTCCTCATTAATATTAAACCCTTTTCAATAAAAGGGAGATTCCCTGTCCTCCGCCAATGCAAGCGGAAGCGATTCCATAACCCAACTTGTAATTGGCAAGCTGGCGCGCCAAAGTTAGACTAATTCTGGCTCCAGTGGCGGCCAAGGGGTGTCCCACGGCCACGGCTCCGCCCCAGCGATTAAGTTTTTCCTCGTCTATCTTTAGATCTTGAGCGCAGGCCATAACTTGAGCGGCAAAAGCCTCGTTGATTTCAAACGAGTCAATTTTATCCAAGCTTAAATTATTTTTTTCAAGCAATATTTGAATCGCCGGCACGGGGCCAATTCCCATAATCTTTGGGTCCACTCCCACAACATGCCCGTCAACGATCTCCGCGATGGGAGACAAGCCATGGTTATTAACGGCTTCCTCCGAAGCCACTATAACCGAGCAGGCGCCGTCCACGACGCCGGAAGCCGTTCCGGGAGTCACAACGCCTTCTTTTTGAAAGCTGGCCTTAAGTTTTCCCATACCTGTAAGATCCGCTTCAAAACGCAAGTGTTCATCTTTATCACACACGCCTCTTTTCAATTCAACGGAGGCAATTTCTCCTTGGAGCAAATTTTCCTGATAGGCCAAAGCCGCCTTTTCATGAGACCTGACTGAATAGATGTCACATTCTTCTCTGGAAATGCCATGAGTTTGAGCCAGTTTTTCGGCCGTAAGCGCCATTGGTATTCCTGTAAACTTGTCTGTTAAAGTGTCCAATAACATGTCCACCGTTTGTAAAGGTCCGTACTTGACGCCAAAGCGACCGCCATAAACCAAATGAGGCATCATAGACATGTTCTCGGCTCCGCCGGAGAGGACAACTTCGGCCTCTCCCAATTTAATCAATCTCACAGCGTCTAAAATAGCCTGAATGCCTGATCCGCAAAGTCTGTTTACCGTATAACCCGGGGTATGTTCCGGCATGCCCAGCTTGAGCGCCACGTGCCTGCCTCCATAAATGGTGTCGGTGGTTGAGGGCGCGACATTGCCCAACACAACATGATCAAACATCTCAGGTTTGATCCCCGCTTCCCGCATGGCAGCTTTTGCCGAATGAACCGCCAGATCCACCGGAGTGATGTCCTTTAAGGAACCTCCAAATTTGCCAAAGGGAGTGCGCTTGCCATGAACCAAATAAACCTTTTTTCCGCTATTTAAAGAACCTTTAGTCAATTTTGCCTCCTTGAATCAGGTAACCGCTTTTAGGTATTATATTAAAGAATGCTCTCAATGGCATTAGTTAACGGGAAATTATTATGGACGGCATCAAGCAACAGGCTTATCAACAGAAACAAGAGGCGATTCAAACTCGTCACTCTTTTCAGTTGAGAAAAGAAAATCGCGAAATGCGAGCCGAGCTCGATAAACTTAAAGAACAAAATGAAGCCGCCGTAACCCGTCTAAAAAAAGACTATGACAAAAAAGCGCTGCAAGAACAAACAAAGCTTGAAACCCAATTGAATGAAATACGGCAAAAGAACAAACAACTTTTAAGCAATGAAAGAAAACGTTACGAGCGGATGAGGGAAGAAACGCTTCTCACCCACAAACAACAGCTAGAAGAGCTTAAAATATCTCAGGAAAAAGAAATTGCCAGCCAAACGAATAAACATCAAGACTATATGGAAAGCGCTCAACAAAGATTTGAGGCCGAAAAAATAAAATACGAAAGCTAACAGCTTAAAGGAGCTTCCTTCATGAATAATTCCGATCAAAAAGGCTATTACATTAACGGAAAAAAACAAGTCATTGAACTCTTGCAACATCTTGAGGGAGAAGAGAGGCAAAAATTATTAAAAAACATTGGCATAAGGAACGCTTCCATGGCCAAAGAGCTTTCTGAACAGTCTTTTTCTTTTAAAGATTTGTTTAAAGCGGACCATGAAACACTTTCTAAAATAATGCAAGCGACCACCCCGGCCATTGCCGGTCTTGCCTTATACTTGACCCCAAGAACTTTTCAAAGAAGAGCCTTGAGCTCAATGGAAAGGGGCAGAGCCGAGCAAGCGTACAACGTCATGAGCAGAGATCTTGGCTCCAAACAACAAGAGTGTCTTAAAGCTCAAAATAAAGTTTTGCAAAGCGCGATAGAACTAAGCAGGCGAGGGATTATTAAGCTATCAACCTAAGCTTTTTTTTATGAGGGCGAAGACCTCTTCAGAAAGAGCCTCTTCGCCAGTTAGACGGTCGTCTTCTATTCTGTGATCCACAATTAAATCCGCGGTGTCTCGCACTTTGTCTGAAAGATTTTCCAATATATTCCTGACCCAGTCGCTTTGATTGCCAACTGAAGCGTAAACATCGGAGCTCTCCACCCTGACCAGCTCGCTTTTTTCAAGAGCTATCGCGCCATAGTCATGTTTTCCAAGGTTTCTAAAAACAGAATCCTCTCCCACCAACTCCTTGTCTTTGGCCAAATAAACTACCACAAAGCGGTCAGAACTTTTTTTAGCGCAGATCACTTTTCCTTTAACTACAATAAAAAAAGCGGATGTCTTGTCTCCTTCTTGAAACAAAACGTCGCCTTTTTCAAAAATTTCAGACTTAAAGTTTTCATTTAAAGAGATGGTCATTTTTGATTCTTCCTTCTATTAGAGTTCCATACCTCAGGCCGTAGGTGGAAACTTTAAATTTCTTCACATTCACGATCTCGCTGATCGCGTTCACTAGAAAGAGGCCTCCCTTAATCGCCCGAGCTCTTTTCCCCAAGAAAGGAAATTCTTCCAAGAAACGCTCCGGAAAAAAATCTTTATATTCTTCCAGCATATCGCGGATGTCTTCTTTTGAAAGGACGTGTCCGTGAACTTCGGCTTCAACAAACTCTTTATTTTTTAGACGCATATTCGCCAAAGAAGTCATGGTGCCGGCCACACAATGCAAAGTCTCGGTGTTAATCTTTTGAAATTCATTTTCAAAACGCTTCTTAACCGCCGCAAAACGCTGTTCCCAAATTCCTTCTTCCAGCCAATTTGTGGCGCGGACAGAACCAAAAGGAGCGCTAAAGGAGCTTTTAATTTCCCCGCCTGGTTTAACAATTATAAATTCCGTGGAAGCTCCTCCCACGTCCATAATGGTTAAATTTTCTTGCGTTTTT
>JBBDND010000100.1:0-5355 GCA_040877865.1 Bacteriovoracaceae bacterium
TTGTTTTGTTTGGTAATTATGTGGACGGAATTTCGATTAGGGAAATGACTTCAATGGCGAAAGACTTTGCCGGAAAAAGAGCTAAAAACTCCTAAGATAATCCCTTCTAATTTTTTGCGTCAACAGAGGATGGTTTAACTTTGCGTCCACTTCCAGCTTTTTAAAGTAAGCTATCGAACGGGCGGCGTCAGCTTTTCTCCAAATTTTTGAGCAGCTTAAAATTTGCCGGTCGTATTTTGAAAGCTTCTTTTTGGAGTCTAAATAAGAAGGGTCGCAGACTTTACCCATGTGTTTTTGCATAAAAGAAAAAAACAGTCTCAGAGCCGAATTTTCTGTCGCCACGCTCAAAAGCCCTTTGTAAAAATTGGGAAATTTTTTATTGGAAAACATTTCAGCCAGCAAGAACTGGTCCAGTTTTTCTTTGGTCAAAACCTGAGACAATTTTTCGGCACTGACCGCCTCGGACCCAAAATTCACTTTGAGCCGCTCCAAAATATTCAAGTAGTTTGAACAGGTGGCCTCCACCGATTCTTGCAATAACTGGGAGGCTTGATAGTCCAGAAACACCCCGGTCTGAGCGGAGAAAAATTCTAACAACTCTCTATTTTCCCAAAACATGGGGGCTTGAATCTCTATGGAGCAAACCTCCTCTTTTTCCGACAACGCCTTAAAAAAGTCTGTCGGAGCGTCAAAAGAAAGAATGAAATAGCGCTCGTCCATGATGAGATCTTCGCTCAAAAACTTTTCTTGGACGTCTTTAGCGAGGTCTTGCGCAAAATGAACCAAATAAGACTCTTTATTTCCAAACAGGCCCATGGTCTGCAGGTTTTGTTCGATCCACTCGACCGTAAGCTCTTTTCCCATAAGGATTGTCAGCTTTCCTTCCTCCAAATCGGTTTTTGGAATCTTGTCCTTAAAAAGCTTCATGGCGATTGGATCAAAGCTTGAAACGGCGTAAATCCCTTTGCGCTCGGGAGAAACGCTTCGCGGGTTGGCCTTGAAAAAGTCCCATAGTTTCCATTTAGAACGCATAGAGAATCATGTCCTTAAAGTTTGCGGCGGCGCTTTGAGCCATCTCATTAACTGTGTTTTTTAAAGCGCTGCGGTTTTGGGTGTCTATAACGTCAATCGCCCCTTCCTCGTAAAGTTCCCTGGTAAAACTTCCAGTCAGAGGCAAAGACTCGTTGACTATGACCTTTGGCCCAACGGCGAACTTTCCAAGACTCGATCGCAAAAGTTCAATTTCCCGCTCGCTGGGATTTCGCAATAAGATCAATCGCAGCTGGGCGTTCACAGAGGTGGTGGAAGGGATATAAAAATCTCCCCTTTCGTCTCCTATCGCGCCTTCCAAAGCGTTCTTGGCCGAACGCAAGTTTTGGGCTTGGCGACTCTCCCGAGTTTTGCCGGGAGACATCACAATGCCTATCAAAACGGCGTCGGCTTCTTGGTGGCCGGACACCAACTTTAACCCGCTAAATCCCGAAAGCATTTGGTAAACTTCTTTGGTCATGGGAGCCGAAATATTGGCAAAGTTGCTTTTGTTGTAGAACATGGGCACGCTTATGGATTTAACGCCGTATTGGGCGAACGGATTGGTTTTTTCTTGAAAGCGATAGCCGGCGCAACCGCCTAGAAACAAAATGAAGCATAGAATCAAAGTTTGGACCATGCCCTAAAATACCAGAGCCACAGGCGCATAGACAAGGGAATCCGACTTGCCCGCGCGGCGTGTTGATGATAATAGTACACAATGAGTTCTCCTAAAGGTTCGCCTAAAAGTTTGGGCGATTTACTCGCTCAACCGGACAAAGGCGAGGAAATCTACCTCTCAGATCAAAAAAAACGCTATAAACGGCGGCAAAAGGGCTATTTCTCCAAAGAAGGCAACGCTTTTGATTTTATCTACCTTATTAGGAGCTGGGATAAAATTGTGGGCAAAATGATGGCCCAAAACACCATCCCTCACAAAATCATGAAGTCCACTCTCATTGTCATGACCAAGCACAGCGTTTTTGCCCATGAGCTTAGTTTTATGGGTCCCCAAATAATAGAAAAAATAGAAGAAAATATTCCCGACTTAAGAGGAAGGATCGCCAAAATAAAATTTAGCCACGCCAATTATTCCTGGGACGAATTTCAAAAAGCAAACTTTCAGAAAACAAACAGACCCGCGGGGGCGCGAAAACTTCACCCCTTTTCGCCTCAATATCAATTAAAATTAAAAAGGGCCAATGAGCTCTTCGAGGACATTGAAGACCAAGAAGTGAAGGAGCTCTTAACGGCCCTTTTCATGGAAAAGATTTAAAATTAAAACGCCGCGACTTTTGGCGGCTACTTCAATTTGATCCTTCCAAACCTTCAAAACCTTTGCCACATCCGGGTTTGACTCTCTGGCCAATATATACGCCTCTCCTTCGGGAGCAGTTAGTCTGAGGGCTTCCTCCGCAAATTCCAGAAGACTCTCTTCTAAGAAAAATCGGCACCTGGCTCTTTTCTTGTCCGGAGAAAGGCGACTCTCATTTAAATTAAAGTAAGGGGGATTGCAAAGGACCAAATCGAAAAGCTTTTTAGGGGGGGCGTAGTTTTTGATGGTTGAAAGGCTCAGCTCGACTTTTGGAGAAGTTTCGAGCATGTCCAAGTTGAGTTTTAAATACTGCGCAAACTCCTCTTGGGGCTCCAAAAGCGTCAGCGATTGAATGGAAGAAAGCTTGTTTGCCGCCTCGATTCCAATAACGCCGCATCCGCTGCCAATGTCCAACAAACTTGCGGGAAGCTTGTCGCGTCCTGGAGACATGATGGTGTCCGCAGCGGTTTGCGCCAGCCAAAGAGAGTCTTGGCTAAAGCGGTAAAATTTCGGTTGCAGGTAATCCATAGGAGCCAATGGCCAAAAGCTTTAAAAAGTATTCTCTTTCAAAATCTCCCAATTTAAACAAGTTATAAATTGAAAATAAAAGGGCCAAGTTTTGATGGGCGTTATTTTTATAAAAATCTCTCTTGTCCCTAAAAAACGGCTTTAAGTCTTTGTTTTGGCGAGAGGAAAAGTGTTTACCCCAATCTTTATTTTTTAAAATTTCAAAGTAAAGATTCTTATGAAGAGGATTGGAAGAGTTGGCCAGGCGGACAATCCTATTGGCCGCTGACAACTTTTGTTCGGAAGTGGCCGGGTAAAAATAGCGATAAATATAAAGATGTTCCGGGGTGGAAGAGATTTCAATTTTATCAAACAATGCGTTCAATTGTTTTTGAGACATGTTTTCCCCGGCCCATTTAGTCCAGGCCAATGGGAAGCTTCCTCCCAAGACTGGAGAATCATAGAAAGGCGCGATTTCTTTTTCAGAAAAAGCGATCCTGATGTTTTGATTCAAAGATTTCTTCATAGACAGCGAAGACTCGTTATAAAGTTTAAACAAAAAAGCCTGAAAAATTTTGTTCTTTCCCAACTTTTCACTGACGCTTTTCAACATCGAGACCAAGCGGTTTTGAACCCCCTCGGCCTGGTGATAAGGAAACTCCAGGTCATAAAAGAGTTGAAAGCGGTTTCTGACCAAATACTTTTTTGCCAAGGAATCGACTCTGCCCTCATTTCCCAAATGGGCGTAGATGAAAATCTTTGCCACAGTTGAAGGCGCGCTGTCCCAGCGCTCCAAGCTCTTTAAAACTTTGGAAAGCTTTGTCAAACTTGAATCTTTTGTAAAATCCGTTTCAAGAAGATCACCTTGGATAAGAGCCCAAAGTTTTTCTCTGTCGGCCAATTTCTTTCGAACTTGGTCAATAAATTTTTTCTCTTTTGAGCTCAGAGGAAAGCCCACGGCGCCGTGGCGCAAAACCCAACTTTTAGTTTGCCTTTCTTTTTTTAAGCACTCGTTCATTTTTATAAAATAATTTTCATCTGAAATGTCCGCAAAAATAAAAGCGCTCATGAAAAAAGGATCTAGCAGCTCAGAGCAGTCTTCTGGCAGATCGCCCACTTCGCCTGTTAATTGAAATCCCATAATGCCAGGCCTGGGAATTAACGAAGAAGCTCCCCGCTTTATCTCTTTGTAAGCGTCGCCCAAAGGAGCCGTTTGAGCTCGAGCGCTGGAAATCAGTTCAAAAGAAATATGAGAATTAATAATTTGTTCAACCAAGCGCTTTCTAAAGACAAAAAAGGAAACGGCCAGAATCAACAAAGCCGCGGCGAGAATCATCAGATAATTGTCGTTTTTCTTTCTGTACTTGACCTGTGTTTTGGAAACATCTGTGTGGGAATTTGGTCCGACCTTAGTCGTCACTTTTTTTTTTATTTCCGCCGTCGGCGGCCGACGCGCTCGCGGCCATCTCAGAATCTTCTTCCCCGGGCGCGGGGGGATAGCTTAAATCTTGCTCACTTGGAAAATGATCGCCCTCTTCCAAACTCTCGTCGAAAGACTCTTCCTGAGCGGCCTCTTCCTGATAAGCGCGAGAAGAGGGTGGAGCCAAAACGCTTTCCGCTTCCGTCACTGGATTAAAGGGCTGGTCCTCTTCGCCAAAAAGATACTTGTTTACCAAGTCCTTTTCCCGGACATAGAACCAAAACCCGTTGCCGGAGCAGACTTCGTCTTCTCCTTTAATTGAGCCATTTTCAACCAATTCCTTTGCCTTGGCCTTGGAAACAGGTCCTAGAATATGGTTGTTTTTGGTGCGAATAAGCCAGTTTTTTTCCATTAATTAGCCAATATACCTATCAAAGACGCTAAATCATCGTCTGAAAACTTTAAGCCCGCGCTAATGACGTAAGACTGATCGTCGGTTTTAGACGCCACATCTTCGGCCATCACTTTTGTGTATAAAATATTCCATAATCTTAATTCCGTTCCCAAACGCACATTGGGACCGGCCTCTTCTTGATAATCAAAAACTTCCATAAACGCGCGGGTTCCATAATGAGGAACATGGTAGTCAAACCCAACTCCCCCGGTGGTTTCAATCAAACCGGCCCGCAGGCCCACATCGCCAATGCGTCTTCCAATTTGCAAATTAAACTTAAAGGGGGAGTCGTCGATTTCTCTTTTCTCAACTTCAACCTCGTCGCCGCCGTCGGTGGAGGTGATAGTGGTTGTGTCTGTGGCAAGAGCCGGTCCGTAATCAGACAGCACCAGGCCAAACTTGAAAAAGCGCTCCGGCGACGGGATTAGGTCCACGTTAAGATCCGTCCTTCCTCCAAATTCAGTGTTGTATCCAGTGTATAGCGACAAATCCGTTTTATAGTTGTTTATGCGATTTACAATCCTGTTAACCCCGGCCAAGGTCTCGCTCACTTGATCAACGACTTCGTCGTCGCTAAGCAATTTGCCAACAGTGCCTTTTCCGCTTCTCACGTCGGCCATAATATTTTTC
>JBBDND010000101.1:0-5348 GCA_040877865.1 Bacteriovoracaceae bacterium
GTCTCGTCCCAAGTGGGTTGCGCCATGAATTGCAAATTTTGTTTCACGGCCACCAAGGCTTTAAACGCAACTTAAAGACGCATGAAATTATAGGACAGGTTTTAAAAGCGAAAGAAGTCTTAAAACAAGAGGGAGAAAAGCGAGACGTTGTTAACATCGTTTTTATGGGACAAGGCGAGCCCTTGCACAATTTTGATTCTTTAAAAAAAGCGGTGGCCATCTTAACCGAGCCTAACGGGCTAGGACTTGGGAAAAGAAACATCACAGTTTCAACCTCTGGTTATTTGCCAGGGCTTAAAAGATTTGAAGAGTTGGGAGGAATTAATCTGGCCTTGTCGCTGCACTCAACCAACGACGAAGTTAGAAGCCGCCTCATTCCCATTAACAACCGCTATCCACTCATAGATGTGTTAAAGCAAATCGATTCCCTGGCCCTTCATCAGCGCCAAACGGTGGAGTACGAATACCTCTTAATAAAAGATGTTAACGACACATTTGAAGACGCCAAAAGCTTGGCCCGTTTGCTGGCCTCTAGAAACCATATGATTAATATTATCCCCTTTAACCCTTTCCCGGGCTCGAATCTTGAAAGGCCTGCAGAAGAACGCGTTAAGGAATTTAAACAGTGGCTGGTGGAAGAAAACGCCATGGTCATGGTGAGAAAAACCAAGGGCGACGATATCCTCGCCGCCTGCGGCCAGCTAAAATCTTAAAGGAGTTATCATGAGCAAAAATATTTTTATAACAGGAGTCAGCTCGGGTATTGGTCTTGGCCTTGCAAAACATTACACGGCAATGGGAGACAATGTTTACGGCGTTAGCAGGCGAAAGCCTGAATTCGAAGCTCCAAACTTCTTCCACGCTTCATTGGATCTAACTGATTATGAGAGGGTCAAAATAGAAATTCCAAACTTGCTGCGAGCGGCCCCTAAGTTGGACTTGGCCATATTAAACGCGGGGGTCCTGGGAAAGATTCAACCCATGAGAGATGCCGGCCTGAACGAATTAAAAGGCGTGATGGAAGTGAACTTGTGGTCGCAGAAAATTTTATTGGATGTTTTGTTAGAAACCGCGTCTATAAAGACTATTGTCGCCATCTCCTCTGGAGCGGCGGTCAACGGCAATCTTGGCTGGAGCGGCTACAGCCTTTCCAAGGCGGCGTTGAACATGTTGATCCAGCTCTATTCCAAAGAATGGGAGCAGACAAAATTTTACGCCCTGGCCCCGGGACTTGTGGACACTTCCATGCAGGACTCTTTATGGGAAGTTTCCGAAAAGAAATACCCATCTGTCAAAAAATTGCATGACGCCAGAGGCACTGAAAACATGCCCAAGCCCGACGAATTCGCGCCCAAGTTTGAAAAAGCGCTTGCCAAGCTGCAAACTCTCGAGTCCGGCTCTTTTGCTGATGTTAGAAAAATGTTATGACAGAAAACCTTGCAAGCAAAGACGGCTTCTGTCGCGCTAATTGTTGCTTTGATTAAATTGCTTTAAGTCTCAGCTTTAAGTCTTAAAGGCAACTTTTCATTAACGCGAACTCCGCCTATAAGGTTTTTACTTTGCTTCACCCACTATGCGAGTGCCATCAAGCTCAAACAGCTTTCCAAGGGTTTCATAGTGTTCAGCGACGCTGTCTTGGTCTCTGGCGCTTAAAGCCGAAAAAGATCTGTCGTCGGAGCGGACAGGATTGACAAGCTTTTTAAATATCTTTCTTACCCGTTTGTCCATGACAACTTCATACTCGTTTTCAAGCATAAACTTTTTTAAGTCAAAGGCGCTGTTTAAATACCGATTGGCCGCCCTTTTCTGGGCGTCATTAATAGACAAGTATTCTGAATTAAGTTTTTTCCAACTGGTTGGAAGAGCGAGCGACAGCAAAGCCTCTTTCTTGCTTTCGTCAATATTGGTTAACTCTGAAAGGGCCAGAGTTAAAATCATGTTATAGCGCGTGTTAACCAGGGAGATAAACTCGCCAATATTTTCATAAATGGCTACTTCGTAATTGCGCAGCTCATGATAATCTATGATTCCATTTTCATATTTTTTTATTTTGGCCAAAGAGCTTTTAATAATGTCTAAGGGCGATGTTCCCTCTTCAAAGTCCGCGCTCGCCATGGGATTTTTTGTCGACTGAAGTCCATGAACCTTGTGCATGGCCAAGGAAAGCGCCAAAATATTTCTGTCCCGATCTTTTCTTTTGGCTAATATTCTAAAAGCCGTTGGCCCGGTGTCGGCCAAAGATTTTTCGTCGTTTAGCTCCCTTAACGTTCTATACAGCTCGTTAAACGCGTCTTCCATCAATTCATAAAGGTACTCTTTTGAGTCGTATCTTTGTCCTGTCCATAGGAGATATTCAAAAGCTTTGTAATAAGTCGTTGCCTCTATCACCTTCCCTTCAAGGCTTTTGGCGGCCTTCATCCTCTCTAAGGCCTTCCCTCTGGCTTCTTTGGCCGCTCCCGCTCGAGACATAATCCGCCCTTGAGCGATCTCGTCTCGAGACTCGCTTGCGGCGTCAGCGGCCCGCCCGCTGTTTTCAGAGGCTTTTACAGCGTTATCGCTCATGTCGTTTAATTTGTCACAAGAGGCAAAAAGAAATGACAAGACCAGCAAAAAAGCGAAATGGGATTTTTTCATGATAGAACTCCAAGTTATATTAGATATGGAGCTATTTTAAGTTCTTATCGCGCCGCGCAACAGGCTTTTGAATTTTTTACAGATGACAGAAGTTCAAGTAATTTTAAGGAGTTGTGCCCCTTAAGCAAGAGTTAATCTCTTACTGGCCCACGACCTGAATAAAAACATAAGGCTGAACGATAATAAATTTAAAATTTTTATCGTTTGGGTTTTTGGAAAAAGCCTCTTTGAGATTCTCGTCCACTTTTAGCAATTCTTTATTGTCTAGCCACAACTTGACCTTCCCCGCTTCGTCAGCCGCCACCGCCGCGCCGGCTTCGGCTAAATCGAGACCTTCAACCAAAAAAAGAGCTCCTCTTTTATAATGATCTTCCAACATGGACCAAGAGGCCTTGTCAATTTCCTCGGAAAGTTTTTCTTTTAAATTTTCGCTCATAGGAGAAAACTACATTCTCAAGCGCTTCTTGAAAAGTTTTTTCCATGGGCATTAGCGACACCGCCGCCAGGGTTATCCCGCATCCTATCAAAGCTTGGCCATCCATTCTTTCATTGAGAACCAGCCACCCTAAAAAAGCGCCAAACGGAGACTCCAACAAGAACACCAAAGACGCGATATGCGGCTCAATAGACAGTTGGGAGCGAAGTTGCAAAAAGAAGCCCATGGCGGTGGAAAACACTCCCATAAACAACAGGCCCCAAAACGCCTCGGGGTGAGAGGCCATGTTAAGAACAAAACTTGCCGGGGCCCAAGCGCCTTCCATAAATACGGCCAGCGGCAAGGTGATCAAGCATACAACAAGCATCTGGAAGACATTAAACGCCACCACGTTTTGAAAAGACCGCGCGTATTTATTAACGCTTAAAATATGCAGCGCCGTGAAAAAGGCGCAACCCAAGGCGAGAGCGTCGCCTTTATTAAAGTTCTCAAGATTAAACTCCAATAACAAGCTCACCCCGCCAAAGGCGCACAAGGCCAGAACCCAATAATAGCCTCCCAGTTTTTTTCCCAAAAAAAGCCAGGTCAAAACAGGGGTGATAAAGGCGTACAATATAATAATAAAGCCGCTTTTTGCCACAGTTGTGTATTGCAGGGCTTTGACTTGCAGAAACATCATTCCCGCCAAACACACAGAACAGACTAAGAGCCCGATGATTCGCTCTTTGTTCCACTTGGGTCTTTTAATAAAGAATAAAATGGGGACAGTGGCGAGAAAGGCTATAAAAAACCTTATAAAAGTAATCCACATTGGTCCCAGAGCCTCAAGGCCAAAGCGGCTGCCAATAAATCCGGCGCCCCAAAACAGCGCCGCCAATAGAGCGTATGTGTATGCGATCATCATGAAAGGGAACTTACTTCCCAAATTCCAACTCATCATTAGGCGTGTAAAATTCACAGCGCTTTTGGCATTTTGAGGGTTTCAAATTTTTTTGGCCGCTTAGATATAAATTGGATCGACGCTTTAGAGTTGACTTGGTAGTATGAAGGCTATGAAAAAAGCCAAAGCCCAAATTTTAGTTAGACAGGCCGTTAGCGACGATATTGAAGAAATCCTGGCCTTGTCGACAAAAGTCTACCCGCAACTGCCTTCTTATCCGCCAGAAATGCTCTTGGGACAAATAACCAATTACGCTCAAGGCTGCATGGTGGTTGAAGAAAATGGAAACATTGTGGCGTATTCGGCTTCAATCCGCCTTTCAGAAAGAAAAGTCATGCGCGGCCACACCTGGAACTCTATTACTGGCGGAGGCTTTGGCACCACTCATGAAAAAGACGGAGAATACCTTTACGGTTATGAAATTTTTGTGGATCCCGCCCTCCGAGGCCGCAGAATAGGCCAGCGTCTTTATAACGCCAGAAAAAACCTGGCCCGCCACTATCGGCTAAAGGGTATTGTCTTTGCCGGCCGAATTCCCAACTATCGCAAAAAGAGTAAAAAAGTCGACAGCGTCGAAGAGTATATTGAGCAAGTACAGCACAATAAAATCAGAGACCCCTCCTTAGGTTTTCAATTAAGAAACGGTTTTGAGGTGTTGGGCGTTCTAAAGAACTATTTGCCAGACGATTTTGAAAGCATGGGTTACGCGGTTCATTTGCTCTGGAAAAATCCGGAATACAATAAAGACCAGATGGTCAAAGGCCATTTGCCGCAAAAGAACGTGGTGAGAGTCGCCACGGTCCAATACAAACAACGGGCCATTAAAACTTTTGAAGAGTTCGCCCAAATGGCGCGCTATTTCGTGGACGTGTCGTCAAATTACAACTCGGACTTTGTGGTTTTTCCGGAATATTTCACCATGCAATTGCTCTCAATTCACAACGACTTGGTGAAACCTCACGTCGCCATAGAGAGAATGACTGAATACACCGAAGACGTGAAAAAGCTTCTGCGCGAGCTTGCGGTAAAATACAATATCAATATTATTGGCGGCTCACATCCCACCAAAGTCAAAGGTCTTATCCACAATATCTCTTATATATGCTTGCGCGACGGCGAGATGCACGAGCAGCCAAAGATTCACCCCACGCCGGACGAGGCCTACTGGTGGAATATTGACGGGGGAGATAAAATCAAAGTCATTCCTACTGATTGCGGTCCTGTTGGGGTGCTGATTTGTTACGACAGCGAATTTCCAGAGCTCACTAGACACTTGGTCAATCAAGGCCTGCAGATTCTTTTTGTCCCTTTTATGACCGACGAGCGACAATCATACCT
>JBBDND010000102.1:0-5340 GCA_040877865.1 Bacteriovoracaceae bacterium
GAAACAGTGAGGTCTGGACGATCCATGAACACGTATTCGCTTTGTGAGAGCAGCGCTTTGACAATGCCCACAAGTTTTTTTTCTTCCGGGCTCAAGTCTTTTACCACTCTGTTAACACACTCGGTTTCTTTTATAAGCTGTTTTAAGTGTTCGTTTCCAAGGTTTTGCGCCGTCATTTGAAAGTTATCCTCTTTGTCTTTAATCAAAGATGTGGGAACAGAATCCAAAATATAATTTTCTTTGATGGTGAGACGGGGGTGGAAGCTCTCTTCATTCCCGGAAAAAGAAAAGTTTATCATTCCTTTTTTTCCCGTAAATTTTAGGTAATAAATGAATTCTTTCAAAATATTGCGTTGAAAAACGCCGGTGTTTAATCCGTCAAAAAGAAAGATTTCACTGGCGAAAAACGTTTGTTCTGGAGCTGTCATAGACATCTTATCGTCAGCAATGCCGTCTTTCTTAAGAACGGGATTTGAGATATAATTCTCAAAAGAGGAATAAGGGCGCGTTTATGGAGAATAACCGATCTAATTTGGCGGGCAAGAAAGTTGTCGTTGGGATGACAGGGAGAATGGATTCGGCTATGGCCGCCTTTCTTTTAAAAAAACAAGGCATGGATGTTATCGGGCTTTCTATCGTCACCACAAACGACGCCATCGTGGACAAAAAAGAGCTTTTGCCCCTTTGCCATATTCAAGACTTGGAAAAAGTCAGGGAGCTGTGCGAGCGCATCGGGGCTCCCTTCTACGCCACCAACGCCAAACCTCAGTTTGAGAGTGAAGTCATTGACCGGATTGTTTGCAATAAACTTTTAGGGAAGGCCAATAGCTCTTGCTTTGACTGCGCTCAATTGAGGATGTGGATCCTCTTTGATAAAATGCAAACCTTAAAGGCGGATTATATCGCCACGGGACATTACGCCAAGGTCCATCAAAATCTCGTCTCCAAAGAATTTTTTATACATTCGAACAACGATGAAAATTCAGACCAGTCTTTCCTGTTAGCGGGAACCCATCCTTCTATTATAGAAAAGTTGATCTTGCCACTGGGAGACTTGAATAAAAAAGAAGTGGCAAAATACGCCAAACACTTCTCTCTGCCGGCCGCTCCCTCTATGGAACAAAAAGGCTTTTGTTTTCGCACCAAGGAGTCTTCGACCTCAATCTTAAAAAGCCGCGTTCCCAAGTCATTGATTCGTCCCGGGCCGGTGGAGAACTTGGATTCGGGCAACACGCAAGGAGAACACGAGGGAGTGGTTTTTCATTATTTAACCGAAAAGGAGCTAGATTTTAAAAGCTCCGCCCATGTCGACAAAAATTTAGAGATTGTTGGCTACAACTATTCTAAAGCCGCCGTCTATATCGGCCATGGAAAGCACTTGAGCTTCAAGGGGGCGCAATTGTCCCGGATGGCCTTAAGCGCCGGATTGGACAAAACAGCTCCGATCAATTGTTTCGTTAAATTTAAATACTCCAACATGTTTGTAAAAGCTGATCTGTTCTTTAAAAACAACGACTCGGCTTTTTTGCAATTTAGCGAGAAAATTTACCCTTTAATTCCAGAAGAGGTTTTGGTCATTTACGACAGCGACAGCTCCAACAGCAAAGTCATAGGATGGGGACTGGTGGGCGCCAGGGGCGATTTTAAGCTGGTCAACCGCGTGGAACGCTTTGAACGCGCAGAGGAAAATGAATCCACTGAGGCGCAAAAACCAGATTACTTTAAATTTTAAGGCGCTTTTAGCTAAATCCTCATAATTATTTCCCAAAGTCTTGAAATCTCTAGCTTAGACAAGTATAAAGGCCCTTATGAATTTTAAAGAGGCTAAAGCGAAATTGAGCAGGTACGGATTGGAGTTGAGCGAAGAAGAGTTTGCTCAAAATCAAAGCAAAACCGTCTTCTGCGGCATGAGCGGAGGGGTGGATTCATCTGTCTGCGCATTGCTTCTGACATTGTCGGGTTATAAAACCGTGGGCCTTTTTATGCGCAATTGGGAAGAAACGGATGATAACGGAGTGTGCTCGGCGCAAGTGGATTACGAGGATGTGATAAAGGTTTGCGAGCAAATCGATATTCCGTATTATTCTGTGGATTTCACCAAAGAGTATTGGGACAAAGTTTTTAGCG
This sequence comes from Bacteriovoracaceae bacterium, assembly GCA_040877865.1. Taxonomy (GTDB): domain Bacteria; phylum Bdellovibrionota; class Bacteriovoracia; order Bacteriovoracales; family Bacteriovoracaceae; genus UBA845. The sequence goes on from JBBDND010000102.1 coordinate 2,128, forward strand.
AGTTTTTAAAGGAATACCGGGCAGGCCACACCCCCAATCCGGACATTCTTTGCAATAAAGAAATTAAATTTAACGTCTTTTATAAAAAGGCGAAAGAACTTGGCGCCGACCTTTTGGCCACGGGCCATTATTGTCAAAAAGATGGCGCAAATGGCGGAATCTCGCTCAAAAAAGGCGTGGACAGGGGAAAGGATCAAACATACTTTCTCTACACCATTCAAGAAGAAATCCTTAAAGAAGTCCTATTTCCGGTGGGAGGGCTTCCAAAAAAAATAGTGAGAGAAATCGCAAACGACTTTAAGCTGGCCACCAGCTCCAAAAAAGACAGCACGGGGATCTGTTTTATCGGAGAAAGAAACTTTAAAAAATTTTTGGCCCAATATATTGAATCCCAAGCGGGGTTTTTTGCTCGCTTGGAAGACAACAAGATCCTTGGGCCCCACTCGGGCAGCTGTTTTTATACCGTTGGACAGCGTAAAGGACTTGGACTCGGCGGACCGGGAGGCCCATGGTTTGTGGCCGGCAAAGACACCGCGGCCAACACGGTCTATGTGGTTGAGGGAGAAAAGCATCCGGCCCTTTACACCGATCGCTTGTGGATTGAACAAATATCTTGGGTGGGGCGCTCGCCAAAGCTTCCCTTAAAGTGCAAGGCCAAGATTCGCTATCGGCAAGAAGACCAAGACTGCGCGGTGTCTCACGACGGACAACTCCTTCGGGTTGATTTTGAAAAGCCGCAAAGGGCCGTGGCCTTAAAGCAATCGGCCGTTTTTTATATGGAAGACATTTGTCTGGGAGGCGGGGTTATTGTTAAGGTTGGAGAAACCCTGTATCAACAAAACCTTTCCGATTCGGAAGCTCTTAGGAATTCCAATACTTTGGATCGTTAAGATCTTTCTCTTTTGAGCTGTTTTCTTTGGGCTCTTTGGGTTCAAAGCCTATGCATTCAGAGCCGCCGTTTGCCTTTTTCACGACTAGAGAAGGCGTGGAGGAGGTTTGGATTTGGTACACTCGGCATCCTCTGGGCGTGTCAGGGTTAAAAGTGATGAACATGTGTTTGCAGCTGGCGCAGTTGGGCTTCATAGCTATATTTTGCCATAATCAGGGCGGACTTTTTTGAAAAGGAAAATCTTTCTAGGCCAAAAATCGAAAATTAGTTTAAAAGTTAAACAATTTGGGCATAAGCGCTTAAAAATTAGTCATATAAATATTACCGCCGGGGCTTAAGTTGTTGATGCGAACGGGGACTTCTTATTAGAATGGTTACAGAATGATTATTAGTTGAATCTTAGGAGTTGGATCTAAAATGAAAAATTCTCAAGCTGACAGTGAAAATGTAATTCAAATTTCTTTTAGAAATGAAGTTCCCAGTAATAATATTCCTAACGATATCGCCCATCCGGCCAGCAAACGGTATCCGGAAACGTTGAGCCCTGAAGACGATCCTTTGGCCCAACTGTTGGCCGAAGCTGATATAGAGGATGAAGATTATGACTGCTTGGAAGAGGAGAACTACATCCACGCCCACGCTCAGCCATGGGCCTTTCAGGCCAGCTATGAAGACGCTCCAAGAGAGCTTGGGAACAACGCTTTGAGGCAAATCAAACGCCTTAAAGAAGACGCTAAAAGGCTTAAATATTACCTGGACGAGATGAATATAGACTAAAATATCGATAAATCGGTCTCAATCATACTGTAAACAATTCCTGTCTATTTTAAATCAAACCTCTGGCCGTAGCTTCTGACGGCAATTCATATTATTGAAGAAAATGAAAAATTACTAAAGACAGAAAATGTCAGAATCAATTGGCGGCAGTATGAAAGAAGAAAGAAAGGGCATGTACGAGAACGTCTTCGAGACGGTTAGCGACGCCATCGTCATTCTAGACTCAAAAGGCAGGATCATTGACGCAAATCCCGCGGCCATGGAGATGTACCAATACAGCTATGAAGAATTGGCCGGCATGGACGCCAAAAACGTGTTTTCAAAGCGGGACGCCTATAAGCTGGATTTAACTCTCGATAGGGCGCGAAGGCTAAACAAGCGCTCAAAGTACAAAGCTCTGCATAAAACCAAAACAGGCCAGTTGATCCAAACCTTGGCGCAGGCCAGGCCCTTTGTCTTCAACGAAAAAACCGGGCTTATTTTGTTTGTAAGAGACATCTCAGAAAGGGTCGCGCAAGAAGAAAAATTAAAGAGCGCCCGTTTGATGGCCGAGTCCGCTAATATCGCCAAATCCCAATTTTTGGCCAATATGAGCCATGAAATACGAACTCCCATGAACATTATTTTAGGTTATGCCGGGCTTTTGAGGGACAAAGATTTGGACGGGAGCGCAAGAGAAGAGGTGGTTGATTCCATTCAAAATAGCGGAGATGAACTTCTCAAGTTGATCGACAAGCTGTTGGACATTAGCAAGTTTGAAGCGGGCTCTTTGCAGGTGGAAAGCGCAACTTTCGCCCTTTATCCCGCGCTTAAAGATATTGTCTTGGAATTTGAGCGAATGGCCCGGGGGAAAAATATTCATCTGGCGCTGGATTATAAATTACAAAATGCTCAACTAGTAAAAACTGACGCGAGCCGCTTTAAACAAGTGCTTGTGAATCTTTTGGGAAACGCCGTTAAATTTACCGGGGAAGAGGGGACCGTCGTTTTAAAGGCGTTCTATGGCGAGCAAAACCGAGTGGTTTTTCAAGTCGCCGACAATGGCGTCGGCATTGCCAATGACGAGCGCAAAAGGCTTTTTAATCCCTTTACTCAAGCGGACGAGAGCATTACCAGAAAATTTGGGGGAAGCGGTCTTGGGCTTGCCGTGTCCAAACATCTGGCCTGCGCCATGGGAGGAAATCTTTATTTAAAAAATTCTCTTCCCGGCAAGGGATCGGTATTTGAATTTTGGCTGACGGGAAAAGGACACCGCCTTATTCCGGTTGAAGCGCAGAACAAGGACAAGGCCAGCTCCACTTTTGAGAATTTAAAAAACGCCAGAATTCTGTTGGTTGAAGACATGGTGGAAAACCAGGCGCTGATAAAAATGTATTTAAAACAAATTTCTTGCAATCTTGACATCGCCAGCGACGGCGAGGAAGCGCTGGAAAAGCTGCAATCAAACTCTTACGATCTCATCTTGATGGATCTGCAAATGCCAAGACTGGACGGTTTTGGAGCCACCGACAAGATAAGAAAGATTGGTTTAAAAACGCCTATTGTGG
>JBBDND010000103.1:0-5326 GCA_040877865.1 Bacteriovoracaceae bacterium
TCCACGATTTCGTTTATCAACTCTTTCATGTCGTAAGGCTTTTTAGAGTTGACCGGAATAAAATCTTTTAATTTCGTGTTTTTTCTTGCGATAGAATCGCTAGTGAAGGACTTTGCTTGCGGTTGAAAATTGCCCCCGGGCAGAAAGAACAACAACTCCCGAGCTCTTTCCAGACAGTCGTCTTCGTCCTTGCACAAAAAATGCGCGACGCCGGATCTTTCATTGTGGGTATGGGCCCCTCCCAGCTCGTCTTTGGTGACCTGTTCATGAGTGACGGTTTTCACAACGTCCGGACCGGTGACAAACATGTAGGAGGTTTTATCAACCATAAAGATAAAGTCTGTCATTGCCGGCGAGTAAACAGCCCCTCCAGCGCAAGGACCCATCACTAGAGAAATTTGAGGGATGACGCCGGAAGCTTGCACGTTGCGATGAAATATATCGGCGTAGCCGGCCAAAGACTCCACCCCTTCTTGAATCCGAGCGCCTCCTGAATCGTTTATCCCAATGACCGGAATTCTGTTTTCAATCGCAAAATCCATGATCTTGCATATTTTTTGAGCGTACGCCTTTCCTAAAGCGCCCCCCCAACAAGTGAAGTCTTGGGAAAACAAGGCGACTTTTTGGCCATTGATTTCGCCAACTCCGGTCACAACTCCGTCGCCAAGGTATTTGTTTTTCTCCATGCCAAAGGAAGAGCACCGATGAGTGACAAATTTATCAAATTCGATAAACGAGTCTGGATCCAACAGCTTTTGAACTCTCTCCAACGCCGTGTATTTTCCTTGTTCGTGTTGTTTTTTTATTCTGGCTTCTCCGCCGCCAAGCCTTGCTTGCTCGTTCAAAGTCGCCAAATATTCTCTTTTTTCCTCGTTGGAAAACACCATGATTCCTCCATTTTAAGAATAGGTTTTTATACACTTTGAAATGGAGGATTTCAATTTTTACAAGACGCGTTGAAGCAACAAATTAAGGGAGGCCAGGCCTCCCTTAATTTATGGTTTTGTGTCGATTTTACTCGTTGGCGGCTTTCTTTCGTTTATCCAAGTCGTACTTGTCGACTTTCATAATCAGTCCGGCCCTGCTGATTCCAAGCTCTTTGGCCAATTTCGACTTGTTAAAGTTGCAGCGCTTTAAGCCTTCTTTAATCATATAGGTTTCGAGCTCTTCCAACGCTTTTTTTAGAGAGCCGTTAGTGTTAACTCCCCGCAAATTCCCGACAGGAGTCGGCCCGTCAACAGCGTCTGTAATTCGCTCGCTGATCATATCCGGAGTAATCACCTTCTCGTCTCCGGCCAACACCACCAGTCTTTCCACTTCGTTTTGCAGCTCTCGGACATTGCCCGGCCACTTATAGTCCATAAATTTTTCCAACGTTTTTTTACTCCACTGCTTTAGCGGGTGGCCAACTTCGGCGCATCTTTTTTCTAAAAAATGGTCCATTAAAACCGGAATGTCTTCCGGGCGCTCTTTTAGCGATGGCAAATGGACATTGATCACGTTAATTCTATAATAAAGATCTTCTCTGAACTCGCCTTTGGCGATCATCTCTTTTAACGGCCTGTTTGTCGCCGCAACCACTCTCACGTTCACTCGCCTCGGCGAAGTGGCTCCAACGGGCAAAAACGTGGACTCTTGCAATACTCTAAGCAGTTTAACCTGCATGGCCAAGGTCATGTCTCCAATTTCGTCCAAGAAAAGCGTGCCGCCGTTGGCGACTTCAAAAACGCCTTTTTTGTCTTTCACCGCTCCAGTAAAAGCTCCCTTTACATGTCCAAAGAGTTCGGAGTCGAGCAGATTGTCGTTAAAAGCCGAACAGTTAACCGCCATAAAAACAGCGTCTTTTCTTTGGGAGTTGTAATGAATCGCCTTGGCGACCATTTCTTTACCGGTTCCGTTTTCACCTTGTATAAGGATAGTGGCTTCCGAGTTGGAAACTTTTGACAACAAATGATACACCGACTGCATTGGCTTGGATTTGCCAATAATATTGTGATAGCGATATTTGTTTCCAAGTTCCGCGTTTAGATCGGCTATCCTCTCCTCTCTTTTGTGCACTTCCGCGTACACTGTGGAGACTTCGCCCGCCACCAGGCCTATAAGCTCCTTAAGATATTCGTATTCATGGTGCTCAAGCCTCTTTATGTGGTCGCAAGCGGCCTTGGCGTCCTCTTTGTCCGCTCCGCATTCGACCATTTTATCTTCAATCTCTTTAACTTCGCTTTTAGTCACTTGGTCGGTGACATAAGGATACGCAAAAACAGCTCCTAAAAAATCTCCGTCCACTTCTATTTTGGCGGCAAACATTCTTACATGAGGAAAAAACGAATTAAAATAAAAGCACTGCTCCTTTGTTTCGTTTAACAACTCAAGCCCCTTCTCAATGTCCTGCGAGAGGAGTTCTTGGCCATAAGGCATGCTTTGTTGAACTTTAAAAAAGTGGCTTTCAAACTCGTGACCTTTTTTAGTGATATCAGCGTGGATGTTGCCATGCTTGTCTGTATAAAAGATATCCACGCCAAACCATTTTCCGATCACGTCTTCCAACTTTTTATTCACATGCAGGTCTTTAATACTCTTCCAATCAATCATGTTCGACTCCCGACTTTACAAGTTCTGAACTTTTTATCGGAATAAATGGCGAGAAACTTGACGGCCTAAATGAAATTGAAAAAAGATTGAACATGTGAAAGGGAAAGCCCTTTAAAATTCAAGGGGTTATATATTCGAAAAATAGTTCACAAAGGCGGGCTCAAGCCAATTTTGAGCGCCGCTAAATTTGCGAAGAAGTTTTGCGTCTTTCCCAAAAAGGTAAGTTTCCGGCAACTTATAAGTTCCGAAAAATTTTTGATGAACAAATTCGTCATCTGTTAAAATTAAAAAGTTGTTATTCTTTTCCACTTTATACTTTTTGAGGAACTTTTTTACATCTTTTTTCTCGTCGTTAACGGCAACAAAGAGGAATTTCAAATCCTTTCTGGTTTTTAATTTTTCGGTGAGTTCAACTATTTCAGGAAATTCCATCTCGCAAGGCCCGCACCATGTAGCCCAAAAATGAACAACGATGTGGTTGCCTTCGGAGGCTAATTGTTTTAAATCAACAGACTTCTGGGAGTCAAAAACTGGAATATGCGCGTCCGGAAGATTTTGCAAAACGGAGTTTGACTGAAAAGAATCGTTGGATGAAAGTTTATTGTCGAGCTTTAGGGCGTGATAAACCGCGTACCCAAAGGTTAGGATAACAATGCAAGAAACGATAATTAGCTTTTTGCCCATTTTATTTTTGCGGCGCTGGCCCGTCTTTCCTTCGATTTATTGATAAAAAAAAACCTTCTAGCTTTTAAACTAGAAGGTCTGGAATATAAAGAATAAATTTAAAGTCTAGTCTAAGAAGGAAATATATCCCATCTTAGTGGCGTCGCCAACTCGGCCGTCAGCAAGTTTAACGATTCGAGTGTAGCCGCCATTTCTTTCTTTGAATTTTGGAGCAACATCTGCAAAAAGCTTTGACACAGCTTCTTTATTGTTCAACTTTTGAAAGGCAAGACGTCTATTTGAAACTGAATCAACTTTTGCCAAAGTGACTAATTTCTCAACATAGCCTCTTAAAGCTTTAGCCTTGGTCTGGCTGGTTTTAATTTTCCCGTGATCAATCATGGAAATAGCCAGGTTTCTCATTAGAGCTTTTCGGTGAGATGGAGTTACGCCTAGTTTGTATTTGTGTTTAGAGTGTCTCATTGTTTATTACCCCTGAATTACTGGTTGTCCTTGGCATTTTGGACTTGCTTCATAATGCTATCGACCTTCATGCCTAGACCAAGACCCATTTGAGTCAAAATCTCTTTTATTTCGTTCAAAGACTTCCTGCCAAAGTTTTTTGTTCTTAACATTTCGCCTTCAGTCTTTGAAACGAGTTCATAAATATATTTAATGTTTGCGTTTTGCAAGCAATTTGCGGAACGAACAGAAAGCTCCAATTCAGAAACAGGCTTTAACAAAGCTTCATTGGTTGGAGACGTGGCTGAAGTCGCCGCCTGCGCGGTTTTTACTTCAACTGGAGTGTCTTCGTCTTCAAAGTTCAAGAAGATCGCCAACTGGTCCCTAAGAATCTTGGAAGAGAAGGCCACGGCGTCATGCGGGTCGATGCCGGCGTTAGTCCAAACTTCAAGCGTTAGCTTGTCATAATCGGTTCTCTTTCCAACCCTGGCATTCGTTACGGTGTAGTTAACCCTGTTCACTGGTGAAAAGAGAGTGTCCAAATACATCCAGCCAATGGGAAGATCAAACTTCTCTTTATTGTCCAGAGCGGAAACATAACCTTTGCCTCTAGCGACTTTAATTTCCATTCTAATGGATCCGCCGGAAGAAATGTTAAAGATAGTGTGCTCAGGATTCAAGACCTGCACACTTGAACTCTCCGCAATATCAGAAGCTTTAACAGCTCCCTCAGCGGACTTCTCAAGGACGAGGTTGACTTCTTCTTTATCGGTAATTCTAAACTTGACCTCTTTAAGGTTAAGGATAATTTCAGAAACTTCTTCTTTTACATTGTTAATAGTGCCAAATTCATGCTCAACACCATCAATTTTTACGGCAACAATCCCCGCGCCTTGAAGCGAAGAAAGTAAAACTCTTCTCAAAGAATTTCCTAAAGTCAGTCCATAGCCTCTTTCCAAGGGCTTTGCCACAAACTTGCCATAATTTTGGGTTAAAGCGTCTTTATCCACCTCTAAAGCGGTGGGGCGAATCATGTCGATCCAGTGTTTAGCAGAGAAAGTATTGTTAATTGACATCGAAGTAACTCCCTTAAATTATATTAAACTCTTCTTCTTTTTGGCGCTCGGCAACCATTATGCGGCATAGGAGACTTATCGGCAACAGAAGTGATTTTAAGGCCAACTGAAATAAGAGCTCTAATCGCGTTCTCTCTTCCCGCTCCAGGACCTTTAACCTTCACGTCTACCGAAGAAACACCATGCTCCATGGCTTTTTTAGCGGCTTCTTGAGAAGCGACTTGAGCGGCAAAAGGAGTTGACTTCTTTGAGCCTCTAAACCCCAACCCTCCTGACGAAGCCCAAGCCAACGCGTTGCCGGCAGGGTCGGTAAAGGTGACAATTGTATTGTTAAATGAAGCTTGAATGCTGCACATAGCGTGGGGAACATTCTTTTTTGCTTTTTTCTTTCCAGTCTTTCCTGTTTGCTTAGCCATAAATATTTCCTATTATTTCATTTGCTTAATTGATTTTTTGCCTGCGATGGCAACCGACTTGCCCTTTCTCGTTCGGGCGTTGGTATGGGTTCTTTGGCCTCGACAAGGCAAACTTTT
>JBBDND010000104.1:0-5293 GCA_040877865.1 Bacteriovoracaceae bacterium
TTACCTTGTCATTTTAGCCTTTGCCCTGTTGGGAGCGCCCATATTCGCTGTCATGTCGCTTTTTGCCATGGCGGCCTTTTATTTTGCGCAAATTGAAATCTCGGCCGTGGCCATTGAAATTTACCGCATGGCTCAAGCGCCCACTTTGTTGACCATACCTTTGTTCACTTTTGCCGGGTATCTGTTGGCCGAGTCCAAATCTCCCGGGCGGTTGTTAAGACTGGCCCACGCTTGGATTGGCTGGCTGCCGGGGGGAGTCGCCATTGTCTCCTTAATTGTGTGCGCCTTCTTCACCGCTTTTACCGGCGCAAGCGGTGTGACGATTATCGCCTTGGGAGGACTTTTGTATCCCATGTTGCTAAAGGAAAAATACAGCGAAAAATTCTCGCTGGGACTTATCACCACCTCGGGATCGCTTGGCCTTTTGTTCCCTCCAAGTTTGCCCATTATTTTGTACGGAATCGTCGCCAAGGTGAACATTAACGAGCTTTTCCTCGCCGGCATTTTGCCCGGAATTTTATTGATCGTCGTTTTGGCCGGCTGGTCCATTGTCAACGGAAAAAGAAACTTCAAAGCGACAAAGACGGCCTTTTCAAAGCGGGAAGCGCTAAGTTCCTTGTGGGCGGCTCGCTTTGAATTGCCGCTGCCATTTATTGTTTTGGGAGGAATTTACGGCGGATTTATCACCGTGACTGAAGCCGCCGCCATTACCGCGTTCTACGCGTTGATCACTGTTTGTTTCTTATACAAAGATGTGAACCTTAAAAAGGATTTGCCCCGAATTATTGGAGAAAGCATGACTTTGGTGGGCGCGATTCTCTTGATATTGGCCTGCGCTCTCGGCCTTACCAACTATTTGGTTGACGAAGAAATTCCCATGCAAATCCTCGAGGCCATGCAAACTTTTATAACCAACAAATACATGTTTCTATTGTGCTTAAACATATTTTTGCTGATTGTTGGAAGCTTAATGGACATATTTAGCGCCATTATTGTGGTGGTGCCGTTAATTTTGCCGATTGCCGCCCAATTCAACATACATCCGGCGCATTTGGCGATCATTTTCTTGGCGAATTTAGAGATAGGTTACATTACTCCTCCAGTGGGCATTAATCTTTTCATCTCTAGTTTTAGATTTAAAAAACCGGTATTGTCGCTGTACAGGGCTTCTTTGCCTTTCTTGTTTTTGCTTTTAGGCGCCCTGATGTTAATAACCTATGTTCCATGGCTGAGCTTGGCATGGTTGTAATTGTTTTTTTGATATTCAGCGCCTGCGCCGCCTGGGGCAGCGACGCCGGCGAAGGCCCGCCGTTAAATCCCGCTTTGTTCGGAGAAAAGAATTTTGAGCTTTATTTTGGTCCTTTAGAGCCGGCTTTTCGCGTTGACGAGCGATATGGAAGAGTTGTATTTGAGGAACAAGACAGAGCAAGCGGGCGCTTTTATCACAACACTCAGAGAGAGCTGGGGGCTGTGGCGGTTTTTTTCAAAGACCTTGAGGCCGCAAGGGTGTGCCCGAATAGCGAATTGGCGCGCCATTATGATTATATTCGATATCTTTATCGATTAAGCGCTCTTTCTTATTTAAGAGAGTCCTTGGAGCGTTTGAACGAAGTCGCTCAAAAAATGAAATTTGGCGCCGTTTGCAAAGCGGATTTGCCCAAGATTTTAAATCAATGCGCTCCTCAGGGGGAGGACATGAAGCTCTTTGTAAAAAGCGCAAAAGTGCTTTCTCAAAGCTTTGAAACTCCCGAGACTCCCTACAACTTTCCTTTCGAAAGTTTTTATGATGAATGGTTAAAGCAATTCCAAAAAGGAGCGCTAACCAAGCCTTCCCACCAGAGAATGAGCGCCCATTTTAGCCTAAACGCCAACACTAAAAAACTTCAAAGTCTGAGCCGCAAGCAGGTTAGGGCGGCTTTTAAGCGGGTTTGCCAACAGGACGTCGAAACATTTCAAAAAATTTGTTCCGAGAAGGATGAACTTTACGGCATGTCCCGCGTAAATGAAGCTTTTCATGTCATCGCTTCTTCGGAGGCCTTAAAAGTCATAAACGAACAAGGAAATGGAAGGGGGTGCTTGGCCAGGTTTGCCAGTTTAATGAGAGACAAAGAAATCAGGGAAGAGAGTTTGGAACAGGTGTTCCCCGCTATATACTCCTCCTTGCGCCAGAAGGGAAGATTCGGCCAGGTCGGAGGCAAACTTTTTCCAGCCGGATCCCTAAAGCTTTTTGCGCAAAACGGCCTGGAGGATATTTTCATCGAAAGGCCAAAAGCTCCCCGGGTTTCAAACGCGGAACTTAAGGAAGAGAAGGAAGTTGAAATCGAGCTGGCCCCTTTGGCTCCCGCTCCTCTAAAAAAGATCTTAAAACCGAAAGCCAAGAAAAAGGAAAAACTCGCGGACGCGGCGTCGCCCCCTCCAAAGCCAAAGCCAAAGAAAAGCCATTTTTTGAGCTCAAGCGAAACAAGAAAGCAGTTCGACCTGGAAACAGTCAAGCTTGACATGTTAAAGTTTAAATACGATTACGTTTTCAGTCCCAAAATGCTTAACTTTCTGGATGGGCAAGTCTCGAAATTTGCGAGCAGAAAAGGCCTGGAAGAGATGAGGGAGTTCGACGCCTTGGGGACCAAGAAAGGCCCGGTTCCTTTGCTGTTTATAAAGTATTTGATTGAACAAGATAACTATCAAGGACTTTTTAACCTGCTGGAAACTGTGGGGGAAGAATTTTATGTTAAAAACAATATCGACTCTTCAAAGATTAGCGAGCCTTACAATTATATCCAACTTAAATTTGAAGAAGACGCCGACTTTAAATGGCAAATTTTGATTAAAAGAGCGCCTAATACCAACGGGCGTGAATAATGGAGCCGGCGCCCGCTCTTTTTGCCGCCGCAAGTCCGGTGGGCGAGTCTTCAAAAATCACGCAATCTTGCGGCTTTAGCCCAAAGCCTTCAAGGGCTTTTAAGTAGGGATCCGGATGGGGCTTGTTTTTTTCTGTGGATTCTTTAGTCAAAATGATTTCAAAGAAGCTCCCTATCTTTAAAAATTCAAGAAGAGCCGCTGAAGAATGCTTGTCGCTAGAGGTAACCAAGGCCAGTTTAAAATCGGCCTTTGTCAGATCCTCGAGCAAAAGTTTTACTTCCGGAAAAAATATTGAGGCGGGATCTGTCGTTTCCAGCAGCGCGAGAAAATGAGAGTTTTTTTGGCTCTCCAAATCGGCGGGTTCAAAGCCGGCCAGAAAGTTCTCTTCCCGCAATTTTTGAAAGATGTAAGAGTCGGTTTGTCCCAGGCATAAATCCGCCAGACGTTCCAAGGTGAAGGATCCGGGATGGTTTTTTTCCAATAGTTTAAACATGGCCTGGGCGTGAATGATTTCGGTGTTCATCAAGGTGCCGTCCATATCAAACAGGCACGCCTTGGCGCCAGGATGCAGGGCGTGAATCTCATCAATTTCAGGAACATGTTCAAAGTGATGCATAAATTGCCTAACTCTTTCTTGGGCGGCGCGTTTTTTGTTATAATTACCTAGGTGTAACACTGAAAGGGGAAAAATGAAAGTTAATTCACCTGACATGCACGCTCAAGCCAGAACCGGGCAAAGCCAAAAAAACGCGGCGGCAAGCGGGCCTTCAAAAGAAGAAGCGCGGGCCAAGATCGAAGAAAAATTTGGAGTCAAACTGGGAGAGAAAAAAGAAAAAGAACCTGACGTGGTTGTTTCCATCAATAAAAAAGGCGAAAAGAAGGTGGAAGAGGGCTCTTTTGGAGACATCAAGAACAACGATCCCGCTTCCGAAGTCACCCAAGAAAAATTAAAAGGCCTGCTTGCGTCAGGCGGTTTTCATTTTAACGACAAAGAAAGGGCGGCTTTGTCTCAAATCCTCGACAAGTAGACCTTGTTCTTTATTGGGCTTTATTGTATGTATGAGGCTTTAATCGGGGCGAGCTTAAATGCGAGACAAGAACAATCTTTTGGCCAAAATTATTTATGAGGCCAGATCCTACAAGAGTTTTGAAGAGATTGAAAAGCTGGTTGAGACAGGTCTGGATTTGGCCAACGTCCCTTTGCAACCTCTCTATGTCTCCTTATTGTCCGCCCCCACAGAACAAGTCGCCGTTATCTTGCCAAAACTTTCTCGGGAGCAGAGACAATCGCTGCTGGATCTTGACCTTTGGAATAAAGACAACGTTGACGTTTTCTCTTTTGAGTACTGGCTTGAAGCCTACTCAAAAGTGAGAGAACACGATATTGTTAAAGAATTTGTAAATAGCGACGATTTTTTTCTTTATTTGAAATCCAGAGTCAACATCCACACTTTTGACGCCGAAGATCCAGAATATCCCGACCATGACAACTATTTTTTAACCGACGACACCCTATTGCTGGTTGAGTACGGCGAAGACTACAGCTTGGGAAACGAGCTGCGATACTTTATTCGGCATCTCTACGATTCCTTGGGGGTTGAGAACGCCTACTCCGCCTTGTTTAAACTTATAAACGAGTCTTTTTCGGCATTGCAGGAAACGGAATATGTTAATAAAAAAGAGCGGCTTAGAGAGTATGGATTTGTAGATTATTACGAGGCCAACGAAAGTCTTTATCCTTTCTTAAGCTTAAAGCGAATCGACAAATTTATTCAAAACAAGGCCAAGGTTGAGGCGAGGGTAGACGCGCTTGCCCGGAATCAAAGCTTGCACTCTTCCGCTCTTGCCCAGTTTGACAAAGAAATGGAAAACATTCTTTTCGAGCTTTCCAAGGCGACCAATGAGCAACGAAAGCGATATCTGCATTTTAATTTTGTTAGATTGATCAATTCCACCATTACCCTTAACGACGCTTTGAGAGGCGGCAGGGTTGAGCTTGCGAAAATTGGGAAAACCACCAAAGCGGCGCTCGATTTGGGACTGCAGTACTGCAAAACAAAAAGAACATTCGATAAGGGAGAGTCCGTCTTCGACGTGTTCGACTTTGGGGAAATCTATAAGATTGGAAGATCTTTGTGGGACATTAAACAGCGGGAGATCAAGAAGGCCGTAAAAAGCGCTCCGTTTGCCAAAGAAGATTTAGAAGGATTCTTGGGCGCGTGGTGGAGTTCTTTTTTAGAAAGCTCATTTGAAGAAGTTCCCAAAGTGAAAAGCTTCGGAGCGGGACTCCATTCCAAATTGGTTGACGACTTGAAAACTTGGAATTTCTGGAGTCGACAGGTTGGCGTGTTTGTTTCATTGGTTCCTTTTATTTCAAAGTTTTTAGAAACGTTTAACGAATTGAAAAAACAGTCAAAACTAAACGATCAATTTT
>JBBDND010000105.1:0-5242 GCA_040877865.1 Bacteriovoracaceae bacterium
ACTTAACAACTCTTGCGCCTGAATTATCCGCCACTTCTAACTTTGATTGCATTTGTATCATCGGAATCTCCCAATTAAATCTTTCTATTTAACTGACATCAATTCCCACTTCTTTAGCTTAGAATGTGGTCTTGATTCAATAATTGTTACAAGGTCGCCAACTTTAGCTTGGTTCACTTCATCATGAGCGTGGTATTTTTTGCTTTTATTTACAAACTTGCTGTAAATGGGGTGCTTAAATCTTCTTTGCACTTTAACGACAATTGTTTTGTCTGTTTTGTCCGCAACAACCAAACCTCTTAGCGTCTTCTTAAATCTTTTTGATGAATCACTCATAATTATTTACTCTCTTTACTGTTCAAAGCCGTTAAAAGCCTTGCGATGTCTTTTTTAATCACTTTCAACTGATGAGACTTTTCAACGCTCGTTGTGGTTTTTTGCAAGTTGAGGTCAAAAAGCTGCTTTCGCATCTCTAAAACCTGCTGGTTAAGCGCTGAAGCGTCCATTTTATTTACTTCGCTCATTTTTAACATGATCTACCTCAAAAATTTATTGGCCGTATATATAACACTTAGCCTAATAATTCCACTATTCTTTAGTAATAATTTTAGTTTTTATAGGAAGCTTGTAGGTCGCCAATCTTAAAGCTTCTTTGGCAAGCTCTTTCTCGACTCCGCCAATTTCAAACATCACGCGTCCCGGCCTAACAACAGCCACCCAGCTGTCGGGAGATCCCTTCCCTTTCCCCATACGTACTTCAGCCGGCTTCCGGGTCAAAGACTTGTCGGGGAAGATTTTTATCCAGATGCTCCCGCCCCTTTTTGTCTTTCTAGATATGGCGATACGAGCTGATTCAATTTGTCTGTTAGTGATAAATCCTGGCTCCAAAGCTTGAATAGCGAACTCGCCAAAAGTAATTGTATTACCTCTGTTGGCCGCGCCCTTCATTCTGCCTTTTTGCTGCTTTCTCCACTTTACTTTCTTTGGACTTAACATATAAAAACCTCAGTCTAATTATTTTTTATTTTCACCAAGCGCTTACTTGTAAATTTCACCCTTATAAACCCAAACTTTCACGCCAATTTTGCCATAAGTTGTTTGAGCCTCAGAAGTGTCATAGTCGATATCCGCTCTAAGCGTGTGCAAAGGAACTTTTCTCTCAGAATACCCCTCGTTTCTTGCCATCTCAGCTCCGCCCAACCGGCCGGAACATTTAACTTTAATGCCTTTAACGCCAGATCTAAAAGCTTGGGTCATCACCTTCTTCATAGCTCTTCTGAAGGCGACTCTCTTTTCCAGTTGTCCGGCAATATTGTCGGCAATAAGTTTGGCTTCGGCGTCAGGTCTCTTCACTTCAGCAATATTAAAAAATAGCGCCCCAGAGGTGAACTTCTTAAGGTCGTTTCTTATTTTATCAATGCCCGCGCCTTTTTTTCCAATAGCCACGCCCGGCTTGGCTGAATAAACAGTCACCTTTACCTGGTCAGAAGTTCTAGTGATCTCAGTCTTGGCGATTGCCGCGTTGGAGAGATTCTTTGTAATGTAGTTTCTAATCTTCAAATCTTCCTGCAGTGTTGCTCCAAAATTGTCTTTTGAATACCAGTTGGAGTGCCAATCTTTAATGTAACCTAGTCTAAAACCGTATGGATGTACTTTTTGTCCCATTATTTCTTCCTTATGCTTCTTTAAGAGCGACTTTAACGTAACTTGTTCTTTTTCTAACTCTGAAAGCCCTGCCTTGAGCCCGAGGCTGTATTCGCTTCTGGGTAGGCCCTTCATTAACTTCAATAATATCAACGATTAGGTTGTCCAAATCATACTTTTCACTGTCAGAAGCGATTTGAAGACCGCTGTTTAACAGTTTTGTAAGCATAATTGATATTTCTTTTTTATCGTTAAAACGAAGAATTCTTAACGCTTCCTCGACTTTCTTTCTTCTTATCAGGTCAGAAACTTGTCTGACTTTTCTTGCGGATTTATCAACGCTATTGTTTTTTACGACTATCATATGGACCTACCTATTTTTTCCCTTTTCTATCAGCGCCATGGCCATAGTAAGTTCTGGTTAAAGAGAATTCGCCCAACTTATGACCGACCATATTGTCAGTTACATAAACAGGAATGAATTTCTTGCCGTTGTGGACAGCAAAGGTCAAGCCAATAAAATCAGGAATAATGGTTGATCTTCTTGACCATGTTTTAATAACTTTGTTTGCCTTTCCGTCTTTTTTTGCATCATCAGCTTTTTCCAAAAGATGATAGTCAACAAAGAAGCCTTTTTTAATCGAACGAGCCATCTATTTTCTCCTAAATTACTTTCTTCTCTTAACAATGAACTTGTTAGTTCTTTTGTTCTTTCTTGTTTTAGCGCCCTTGGTTGGTTTACCCCAAGGAGTAACAGGGTGTCTACCGCCGGATGTACGGCCTTCGCCGCCGCCGTGAGGGTGATCCACCGGATTCATTACAACACCGCGAACCTTCGGTCTTCTGCCTCTAAGACGATTTTTGCCAGCTTTCCCGATGTTTTCTTGCTCGTGCTCAAGATTACCAACTTGTCCTATTGTCGCGCGACAGTCGTTTTTTACTCTTCTTAATTCTCCAGAAGGAAGCCTTAGCAAAGCCTCTTTCCCTTCTTTGGCCATAAGTTGAGCGTAAGCTCCGGCGGATCTGGCCATTTGCCCGCCGCTTTTTGGGTGAAGCTCAACGTTATGAACCAGCGTCCCTACAGGAATGTCTTTCAACAGCTTTGAGTTTCCAACCTTAATATCGGCGTTGTCAGAAGAAACAATTGAATCTCCAACTTTCAAGCCATTCGGCGCTAGAATATAAGTTTTTTCGCCGTCCGCATAAGCCAAAAGAGCTAAGTTACAAGTTCTATTTGGATCATAATGAATAGCTTTCACTGTTGCCGGGATATCGGTTTTTTGCCGCTTAAAATCTATGATTCTGTACTTTTGCTTGTGGCCGCCGCCTCTTCTTCTGGATGTAATTCTCCCAAGAGCGTTTCTTCCAGCGGTCTTGGTTTTGACGCGCATCAAGCTCTTTAGCGGCTCAACAGTTTTTGTTAAACCCTCGGAGCTTAAAACAGCCATTTTCCTTAGCGACGGAGATGTAGGTTTAAATCTTTTAATGCCCATAATAGCCTCTTATATACCTTTAAATAATTCTAGTTTTTGCCCTTCCGCAATCTGAACATAAGCTTTCTTATAAGATTGCGTCTTCTTGGTGTGACGTCCAAATCTTTTAACTTTTCCAGGCAACACAGCTGTTCTTACATTCATTACTTTTACATCAAACAATTTCTCCACAGCGCTTTTAATGTGGTTCTTGTTTGCCTTGGGTTGAACCAGAAACGCGTATCTGTTAGTGTTTTCTGTTTCGATTGAAGACTTTTCTGTAAGTAATGGTTTAATTAGTACTTCTTCTAAATGCATAATTACACCAACCTGCTTAATAGTTTTTCTAACGCCGCTCTTTCAATGATCAAGTTTTCAAACTTAACAGCTTCATAAACGCTGAAACCTTCAACCGCCATTGCTTTAGCGTTTTTGATATTTCTCGCGGCCCAAATGGCTTTACTGTCTTTTTCAGCGGTAACAACCAGTCCTGGCAACAAATTTCTCTCGTTTAAAGACTTAAACATGTCTTTAGTCTTTCCATTCGACTCAAGAGTTTCAACAACCGTTAGTTTTCCGGCTTGAAATTTGTCGGCTAAAATGGATTGGATAGCCTTGCTCATCATTTTTTTATTAACTTTCTGGGTGAAGTCTCGGGGAGCCGGCCCAAAAACGGTGCCGCCGCCAACCATCAAAGGAGAGCGAGAAGATCCCTGACGAGCCCTGCCCGTTCCTTTTTGCTTAAAAGGTTTAGCTCCGCCGCCCCGCACTTTTGCGCGGTTTTTCGTGCAAGCGTTGCCTTGTCGTCTGCCCGCCAAAGTGGCTTTAACAACCTGATGGATGGCGGGAGCGCTTATTGAGTCGGCGTCCAAAGACAAGTTTGTGTCTAGGGATCCTGACTTTTCAAATTTTGAATTTAATAAAGTTATTTCAGCCATAATTTACCCCTACTTTTTTAGCGCCTTGGCAATTTTGACAAAACCGTTTTTGGATCCTGGAAGGGAGCCTTTAATAAGCATGTAGCCTTGCTCTTCATTCACTTCCACCACTTCAAGGTTTTGAATTGTTTTTGTGTCTACACCCATGTGGCCGGGCATTTTCTTTTGTTTGAAAACTCGCCCGGGAGTGGCTCTGTTGCCGATAGAACCTGTTGTTCTGTGAAACTTGGAACCGTGAGCCGCGGGGCCGCCTTGAAAGTTATGTCTTTTCATAACCCCGGCAAAGCCCTTGCCTTTGGAAGTCCCGGTAACGTCAACAAAAGTGCTCGGAGCAAAAGTCTCCAAAGAGATTTCTTTCCCAACATTGTCTTCGCTGACTTCTTCAGCTCTAACTTCAGAAAATTTATAAAAGGTTTTATCGACGCCGGCTTTTTTAAGGTGTCCCTTAACCGGTTTGCTTACCAACTTCTCCCGCTTTTCGGAATACGCCAATTGATAAGCGTTATATCCGTCTTTTTCGGCGGTTTTAACTTGTGATATAACATTTGGGATTAACTGGACTACAGTCACCGGAATGTGCTTGCCCGATTCATCGAAGATTCGTGTCATACCCGCTTTCTTTGCGTAAACAGCCGGCAAGCTCAATTTGGTTGCTTCTGACATTTTGCCTCCACAGCATCACCCACTAATTGGGATGCATTCATGGTTAATATTTAAACTAAACAAACAAAGTTTGCTTCTTATACTAGTATTTAATCTCTACGTCAACACCTGCGGAAAGATCTAACTTCATCAAGCTATCAACGGTCTGCTGAGTGGGATCAATAATATCCACCAGTCTTTTGTGAGTTCTCATTTCGAACTGCTCTCTAGACTTTTTATTTACGTGAGGGCCTCTCAGAACTGTGTATTTATTGATTTCAGTCGGCATGGGAATTGGTCCAGCCACTCTTGCCCCGGTATTCTTAGCGGTCTGAACAATTTCTTGCACCGACGTGTCTAGAATATTGTAATCGTAAGCTCTAAGCTTGATTCTTAACCTATTCGTTTTCATTTACTCTCCAATATCGAAATGAAGCTCTTTGTAAATCAGGGGATTTGCCTTGTCAAGCAAATCCCCAGCATTTTTTTATATTTTATTCAACAATTTCAGTAACTGTTCCGGCCCCAATCGTTCTGCCGCCCTCG
>JBBDND010000106.1:0-5212 GCA_040877865.1 Bacteriovoracaceae bacterium
TCTTAAAAAATATGTTGGAAGAAATTACCAGAATTTTAAACGCTCAAAGAGCCTCAATCTTTTTAATCAATCCGCAAACCAACGAGCTTGAAGCGGTGGCGGCTCTGGGCATAGACAAAGACCTTTTAAAATTCGATTACCGCAAAGGCATTGCCGGCTCTGTCTTTACCACCGGCGTTTCTCTCAATATCGATTGCAAAACCGATTCAGTGCGTTTTTCTGAAGAGATAGACTCCCGCACCGGTTTTAGCACCCGCTCCATACTTTGCTCTCCTCTCTCAAATAGGGAAGACAAGGTCGTCGGGGTCATAGAAGTGTTGAATAAACGAAACGAAGACCGTTTCACTTTGGAGGACGAAAAAACCATGAAGGTGTTGGGATTGATTTTTTCTTCCGTTTTTCATAATTACAACCCCATATCGGAAAAATCTCTCATAAGGCGCTTTTCCACTCCTTATGATCGAGAGTACGCCTATCTTGGGCGCTCCTCTCAAACCAATGAAATCAGAAAGTCGATAGTTCAATTAAAAGACATCGACACTCCTTTGTTAATTCAAGGGGAATATGGCGTTGGCAAGAAGTTGTTGGCCAGAATCGTTCACAATGAAGGCAAAAGAGGCCTTGCCAATTTTGAAATTATTAGCTGCAAAGGAGTGGCTTCAGAAGAAGTCGAGGCTAAAATATTTGGCTCGGAAAAAGCTCCCAGCGCTCTGGAGCATTGCGCTGGCGGAACGGTGGTTCTTCACGAGATCGGTCATTTGGATCTTTCATTGCAGTCAAAGCTGGTTCAGACCATGAAAAACCGCAGAATTGAAGGGAGCCACATCTCTTTGGATGTGAGGTTGATTTTCACTTCGAGTTTGGATTTGAATCAACTGACAAGAGAAGAGGGACAATTTAACGAGGAACTGTTGGACTTCTTAAGCGCCTGCGTAATGGAGGTGGCTCCGCTTCGCAAGAGGACCCAAGACGTGGAAGATCTTGTTTCCTACTTTCTGAGAAAAGAATGCAGAAACCAGGGGCTTTTGTTAAAAGAGTTTTCTGACGAAGTAAAAGAAGAATTAAAAGGCTACGACTGGCCGGGGAACGTCAAAGAATTGGAAAAAGCCGTGGAAAAAGCGGTGCTTTACAATCCTCGCGCCCACGTGATCTCCAAATTAAAAAATGGAGCGACGCCTATTGTCGACGTCACCAAGGCAAGCGTTAAGGGCCTTGACAGCATACCTTTTGCAAGGGACTACAATATTTCCCTAAAAGATCGCATGGCCTTGGTGGAAAGAGAGATGATTCACGCCGAGATCAAGCGAAACAAGGGCAATAAATCCAAAGCCGCGAAGGCGATGGGAATCTCTCGGGAAGCTCTGAGAAAGAAGTTGCTACTGAGCGACAAGGTTTACAAAGAGCTGAAAAACCAAAAAGACGAAAAATCTGCCGCATAAAACCAGGCCCGCCATACGGCGGGCTTTTTTATTTAGAAACCTCTAAAATTTCCGATAGATAGAACATAAACAAACGGATTTGCTTTGAACTATTTGCTCGGATTCATCAGTAATTTTACTGTCACGGATTTCATCGATATCGCCATCGTGGCGTTCATCATCTATCGCTTTTTGCTGATTGTGCAAGGAACTCGCGCCGTTCAAATGCTGCTTGGACTGGCGGCCCTGGCCACCCTGTACTGGTTTAGTTTAAGCTACGAGCTTTACTCTCTCAATTGGATTCTCAAGCATTTTTTTGATTATTTCTTTATTATTTTAATTATTCTGTTTCAGGACCAGATCCGTTCGGCGTTAGTGGCCTTTGGGGAGGCCAAAATCATTGGCCGGCGCAAGCGGGCCCGTTATAACGTGCAAATTGAAGAAGTGGTCACGGCCGCCACGGCGCTAAGCCGGGAAAAAACCGGCGCTTTGATTGTCTTTGAGAAAAACCACGGCCTTTTAAATTATTCCTTAACGGGAACCAGACTGGACTGCCGCGCCCATTCAGATATCATATATTCCATATTTCAATCAAATTCCCCCTTGCACGACGGGGCAATTATTATTTTTGAGGACAGAATTCAAAGCGCCGGCTGTTTCCTCCCATTGTCAAAGAATGTGGAAATAGATTCCCATTTGGGCACCAGGCACCGCGCGGCTTTGGGAATTACTGAAGTGAGCGACGCCGTTGTTTTGGTGATAAGCGAAGAAACCGGCAAGGTGAACCTTTGCTATAACGGCCAATTTTTTCTCATGGAAGACGAAGACGCGCTTCGAAAGAACTTGCGCCAATTGCTTGTGACTGACAAAACCGAAAGCCCTGAAGAGATACTGGATTTAAGGAGGGTTAATGAAAAAAGACCCTAAAAAGAAGCGAAAGCACGCCTTAAAAGGCTTTTCTGTTTTCTTCGCCTTTTTTCTTTGGCTTTACGTGCTCAGCTCGGCCCAAACAAAAGGCGAGAAAATCGTAAAACTTTCTTATAAAGCTCCGACGGGGTACGCCGTTAAAAACCAACCGGTTAAAGAAATTACCTACGCCATCCGCGGTCCCCGCGTCTTTGTGCGGGCCTTAATGCAAAAGAGCGACACCTTGACGGTGGATTTAGAAAAGATTTTTGTCGAGAATAAAAACCAGTATGAAATTAACGTCAACGACTTGGGGATGAGTTTCCCTTTTGGCGTGGATTTGACAAGAGTGGAACCCAATCGAGTTGTTGTGAGATTGGAAAAAGCCCTTGTAAAAGAGGCTCGGATAAAATTGAACACCACGGGAGAAGTTCCCAGCGATCACAAAATGATAACTTCCAGTATTGAGCCTAAAAAAGTTATGATCGAGGGGCCGGCTTCTATTGTAAGAAAGATTGACCGAATTGAAACCGCGCCTATTGAGCTAAACGGTCTCACTGGTTCGGGAAAAATTATGGCGTTTTTATCTAGGCCGGATGATAGAGTAAGCCTAAGTCAAAAAGAGGTGGAGTATCAATACACTATCCAGCCTACGCGGGCCAATCTCATTTTGAAAAATGTGCCGGTCAAGTTTCTCAGCTCCCAATTGGTTAAAGCGGCCAATAGGCGAAGCGTGAATCTTATGGTATTAGCGGATAATGAAGAAAAATTGGAATACGGCAAAAAAGACATCGAAGTGGTGGCGGATATTCCTGAAAGCGCAAAGGGTAAAATAAAGGTGGAACTCAAGGCTAAATTGCCGGCGGGACTTCATCTTTTGGAGATTCAACCTCCCTTTTTGGAGGTGGAAGTTGAGGAAATGAGCTATGAGTAGAAAACTGTTTGGAACCGACGGCATTAGAGGCAGGGCGAATATCTACCCCATGACAGGCGAAGTCGCGTTCGCCTTGGGCAGGGCCGCCACCAGTTATTTTCAAAAGAAAACAAAATCAAAAAAGCCAATCATTATTATAGGCAAGGACACCCGTCTTAGCTGCTATATGTTGGAACAGGCTTTTTCGGCGGGGGTTTGCGCCCAAGGAGGCAGAGCCATCTTGACCGGGCCAATTCCAACCCCGGGCGTGGCTTTTGTCACCCAGTCCATGCGGGCGGACGCGGGAGTCATGATCTCCGCTTCCCACAACGCGTATTACGACAACGGCATTAAACTTTTTGACAGGACAGGGCACAAGCTTGCCGACTCGGTGGAGATTGAGCTGGAAAGAATGGTTCTTAACTCGGAGCTGATTCCAAAAAAATTGGACGATCAGCTAGGCAGCGCCAAAAGACTTGACGAGGCCATGGGCCGATATATTGTCCAGGTGAAAAACGCTTTTCGCTCCGATTACAACTTGGAAGGAATGCGGCTTATAGTGGATGGCGCCAATGGAGCCGGATACAAGGTGGCGCCAATGGCCTTTAGCGAGCTTGGCGCCGAAGTGATAGCCATGGGAAACGAGCCGGACGGCACCAATATTAATAAAGGCGTGGGAGCTTTAAGCCCCGAGGCTTGCGCCGAAAAGGTAAAGCTTTATCGGGCCGACCTTGGAATATGTTTGGACGGAGACGGGGATAGAATCGCGATTGTGGACGAGACTGGAGCGGTCGCGGACGGAGACAAGTTAATCGGCGTGTTGGCAAAGTTTTTAAAAGATACTAACGAGTTGAACGGATCCAATGAAATTGTTGGCACGGTCATGAGCAACTTCGGTCTTGAAAAATACTTGGAAAAAATTGGCCTGGAACTTTTCCGCGTCAAAGTCGGCGATCGTTACATCACCGAACGCATGCTGGCCTCCGGCGCCTGTTTTGGAGGAGAGCCGAGCGGACATTTAATTTTTAAAAAATACTCCACAACCGGGGACGGCATACTTGCCGCGCTTAAAGTCATTGAGTGCGTAAAATATTACAAGAAAAGCTTGTCAGTCTTGCTAAAAGAAGTTGAGCTTTTTCCCCAGGCGCTAAAAAATGTGAAAGTGAAAAACAAAAGACCTTTTGAAGAAATACCAGAAGTGGAAAAAGCGGTTGACGCCGCGATAGCAAAATTAAAAGACACTGGCCGGGTGCTCTTGCGTTATAGCGGCACAGAAAATTTGGCGAGGGTTATGGTGGAAGGGGAAGACGAAGAGTTGGTAGTGTCTTGCTGTGACGATCTGGTAAACGTGGTTAGCGAATCTTTGGCGAAGTAGGAGGTTGGAAAATGGCAAGATTGGGAGTCAACATAGACCATGTGGCCACTCTTAGACAGGCGAGAGGAGAGGCATATCCTTCATTGGTGAAAGCGGCGCGGACGGCGCTTGAGGCCGGAGCCGATCAAATAACAATTCATTTGCGCGAAGACAGAAGGCACATCCAAGACACGGATGTGCCGGCGATAAAAATGGTCACTGAACGTTTTGGCAAGCCTTTGAATCTCGAGCTTGGGGTCAATTCTGAAATTGTCGACATTGCCATCGAGTCCAAACCTGATTGGATATGCGTGGTTCCGGAAAAAAGAGAAGAGAGAACCACTGAAGGCGGACTTAATTTAAAAGACGCCTCTCAACGAGATAAAATCGAAGCCGCCTGCGCAAAATTTAAAAAAGAGATTCCAGGCGTGAAAGTGTCTTTGTTCGTGGAGGACGATCCCGAGACCTTGAGAAGATGTTTTGCCATGAATATTGACGCCGTGGAGATTCACACGGGAGATTACGCCAGGGCGTTTTTAGAAGACAATCCCGTGGAAGAGCGATTGGAAAGTTTCGCGCGGGCAAAAGAACTGGTTGAAAACGCGGGGATTGGTTTTCACG
>JBBDND010000107.1:0-1029 GCA_040877865.1 Bacteriovoracaceae bacterium
AGAGAGGCGTCGGAAAATGTTCTGAAAGCCTTGCCTAAAAAGTTGTAAACGCCCTTAAGGCCGTTCATGTTCCAAGGCTTTACTTTTTCCAAAGGACCCATAAACATTTCATAGAGGCGCAAAGTGTCGGCGCCGTACTCGGCCACCACTCCGTCGGGGTTGATGACGTTTCCGCGGGACTTGCTCATCTTCTCCCCGTCTTCTCCCAAGATCAGACCTTGATTGATCAATCTTTTAAAAGGCTCGTCGGTGGAGACAAACCCAAGGTCAAAAAGAACCTTGTGCCAAAACCTGGCGTATAAAAGGTGCATCACCGCGTGCTCGGCGCCGCCCACGTACAAATCCACCGGCATCCAGTATTTTTCCAGGTCTTCTTCCCAGGGCTTGTCGGGATTCTTGGGGTCGATATAGCGCAGATAATACCAACAAGAACCGGCCCATTGAGGCATTGTGTTTGTTTCTCTTCTGGCTTTTTTTCCGGTTTTTAGATCTGTCACCCAGAGCCACTCATCGATGGAGGCCAAGGGGGATTCCCCCGTGCCGGATGGCTCGTATTTCTCGACGTCCGGCAAAGTCACCGGCAGCTCGTCTTCTTCCAGGCATCTAACCGAGCCGTCTTCATATTTTAAAAGGGGAAAGGGCTCTCCCCAATATCTTTGGCGGGAAAAAAGCCAGTCTCTAATTTTGTAATTGGTTTTTTTGCTTCCCAGTTTCTTTTCTTCCAGCCATTCGATGGTCTTTGCGATGGCCTCTTCTTTGCCAAGGCCGTTTAAGAATTCCGAGTTGATATGGGAGCCGTCACCGGTGAAGGCTTCTTCTTCAATATCGCCTCCTTCCAAGACGGGGATTATTTCCAGGTCGAACTTTTTGGCGAACTCGAAGTCTCGCTGGTCGTGGGCGGGAACCGCCATAATGGCTCCGGTTCCGTAAGTAGCCAGGATATAATCCGAAATGTAGACAGGCGCTTTTTTGCCATTGACGGGGTTGACGGCGTAAGAGCCAATAAAAACTCCCGACTTTTCTTTGTTA
>JBBDND010000108.1:0-5179 GCA_040877865.1 Bacteriovoracaceae bacterium
AAACTGTCCGTAATTTCAGTGTCGACTCTTTCTAAATAGTCTATTAACACATCAGGTTCCTCGTCATCCAGGGCGGGCGGCTCCTCGTCATCTAAACTTTGAGGCGTTTGGTCTTCCGCCTCAAAATTAAAGTAGGCCCAACCGGCTCCCGCAACCCCAACGCTGGCAAAAAAAGCGAACACTCCCTTGAGTTTTTGATCGCTTACAGGCCCCAGGTCTTTGCCTAAACGCTCGGCCCGCAGCATGCGTTCATAATCCCGCGGTTGTTCTTTACGGGCGATTTCCATCATCTCTTTCCAAGTTTTTTGCAATTGTCCTTCGTTGGCCCTGCTAAAGTTCATCCAAAAGAAATCAGGATCAATCGCTTTGAGCTGCTCTTGCATCAAAGCGAATTTCTTTGAAGGCCCCAGCGCGCTATACGCCACTCTTTTCACGGCAACGGCGTGGAAATCTTTGTATTGCTTGTCGAAAATTGATTTAAAAATTCTGGTGACTCTTCGTGTTTTGCCAAGACTTGAGTTGGCGATGGAGTTCATCATTTTATGAAAGAGACGAAATTTTTGAATGTATTTTTTAACGACCTGCATCCCTTCTTGGATAAACTCCTTTTTGCGGGCAATCAACACCGCTTCAGGGTGAGAATTAAAAGCGGCCCTCGTTTCTTTTAGGGACATTGCTTTCTTGTTTCCCACAAGCGGACCAAAAAGCGCTCTTTCGCTATCTGAGCGCAATCCGACATTTTTAAAGAAACGCTCCATCGCCTGAGCGCAGGAGCCTGAACAACTTTCTGATTTTTCAAGTTTTTGCAAATGGACACGAACGTGATTGTATTCGTCAAAGTTTTTTCCAAGCTCCCGGTAGCGCTTTCGCAGAATCTTTTCCAATTTTTCCAGCTCCGCGCCAAGATCTTGAACGTTATTTATCCTCGCTCCGTAATCAGACGCCAATACTTTTAAGACCCCTTCCCGCCGAAAGAATTCTGTGTAATCTTTAACATTTTTCCCTTGCGCTTTTCTAATGGCATTGGCCAAAGCCGAATGACGCTCAATAGCCAGCGCCGCCCCCTCCACTCTTCGAAACAGCGTCTTATAAGCGAAAATTGCCGAGTCTCCATCTCCCGCCAGCAATCGTTGTTCCACCTCTTCAAAGCGCTTAAGGGCTTTTCGATAGGCGGTAGGGGCCAAGGGATCTTCTTTATAGGCGACAGTTCGCAATCTTTGCGACCATTCTTCCAAACGATTAACGCGCTCTATTTTGTCCAGATCCACCGAATATGTATTCCTGACGTTCTTTCTAAAAAGAAAATGACACAAGTCGGCCCCAAAAACGGGACGAACAAAAGCGGCGGAGCAGGCAAAAATAAGAAAAAGACCAAGCGATTTCATGATTCACTTATCGGCTATTATTTGAAAAAATATACTCAATTGAAAAGGAATGTTATGCGATATTGGCTGTTTAAATCCGAGCCCGACGAATTTTCTATCGATGATCTTGAAAAAGAAAGGATAGCGCTTTGGGAGGGAGTGAGAAATTACCAAGCGAGAAACTTTATGCGAGACAACTGCGCCCAAGGAGATTTAGTCTTGTTTTATCATTCAAGCTGTAAACACACAGGCGTGGCCGGGCTTGCCAAAATCTCCAGAGAGGCGATTCCAGATCCTTCTCAATTTGACCCCAAAAGCCCTTATTTTGATTCAAAAGCCGACGCCCAAACTCCCCGCTGGCATTGTGTGGAAGTTCAATTTCAAGAAAGATTCAAAGAAGTTGTCTCGCTTTCTAAAATAAAGGAAAATCCCCGCCTGCGGACAATGCTCCTGGCGCAAAAAGGCTCTCGCCTTTCTATCCAGCCGGTGGAGCAAGAGGAGTTTAAAGAAGTCTTAAGGATGGCCCGTCAAAAGGAAAAAAGCTAGAGAAAGCTGTAGTTTCCATTGGGATATATTTTATCCGCCTCGACTCTGGCCTCAAAGGATTTTTTAATCGAATCCGTTTCCACTTCAAAGCGATAATTGCCCGGTTCAAGCGCTTTATAAAACTCCCCGTCTCGAAAGCCGTAAGTTCCTCGATCTTTTTCTTTTCCGTTAAACTGCAATTCAACGACTTTGGCCCTTCCGGACTCGGAGTTTTTTAATTTAAAACCAGCCCCTTGATGAATCAACTCTGGATATAAAAAAAGAGAATCTTTATTGCGGGCGTAAAAGCCCGGTATTTCCGAGTAACGCGGCCATTTTCGATCGGACAACTCGATAGTGACCTGCAAATCGTTGTGCCAATAATAAGACCAATCTTGCATCCCCCCAGCGACCTTGTACCAGTCGGCCCCGTTGGTGACGCCGTCTTCAAAGCTGGTGGAGTTCTTCATTTCAGGATTTAATTCCGCGTACCTCAAAGAAAACCCCTTGATCAGCTCGTCCAAAGGGTGGCGCTCATAAGCCGCGTCCCATGGGTAGTTCACAACAACGGCGCCCCCATGAAAATTCGCGGACAAAGCGATTTGACGCTTGGCCTGAAACTTCATTATAGCTTTTGTTTCCGGCTGTCGGGAATCCCCTGTGTTTCTATCCCCGCTAGTCCAATCTGGAAAATTTCGATTCAAGTCTTTCCAATTGGCGTTGCCTCGCATTCGTTTATGGGAGCCGTCGGGATTCATAGATGGCATAATAAACAATTCAGTGTTATTCACCAGCCGCGTGATTCTTTTATCTTGGCCGTAATTGTTCACGATATCCTCAATAAAAAAGCGCATAAGCTCTCTGCCGGTAATTTCATCTCCGTGCATGCTGGAAATGTATTTGAATTCCGGCTCCACTTCGTCAACCTGAACATTGTCGGATATTTTCATCATCCACAAATCTCGGCCTTCCACGGACTTTCCCAAGGACACGAGCTTTACAATGTCAGGGCGTTTTGCGGCCATATTTTTAAGAAAAGAAGTTAATTCATCAAAGCTTGGATAACCTTCGCCGCTTTTAGCCAGGTCTTTTTGCTTATGGTGGCGAGGGCCAACGGCGCTTGGCTCCAAATAATCAATTTCCGCCTGTTCCAGCCACTTTTTCATTCCAGCTGGACCGTATAGTTCAAATCCGTCTTTGGACAAGTGGTCAAGGGTCAGCTCGGGTTGGCCCTGAATTATTTGAATTAATTGTTCATCGTATTGAGGAATAAAAACTTCCTCCTGAACAAGGGAAGCTTGAGTCGCGCCCGTCAGGAATAATAAAAATGCTACCGGTTTAATCACATGTCCTCCTAAAGGAAAAACATTACCTTTTCGCTCATTACGTTGTAAATCGGCTTATAAAGCATTGCCACAATTTTACATGATAAACGCGAGCTAACGCGCAGAGTTAAGATTAACGAAATACATAAAGACGGTTGCGGGAAGAATAGAGGCCTAAAAAGTCTTGGCCAGTTTGCAAATGACCAAAAACGGCGGATTGTTGATGACCTAGATTAAACTCGCCAAGAACGTCCAAGTTTAGCCGGTTTAAATAAAAGACTTTGCCGGACATGGTGGCCACCGCATAGCCTTTTTTCCATTTAACGATGGATGAAACTCCATCGGTAGTTAACTTTTTCTTTTTGATGATCTCGCCGTCTTGATCCACAATGGCCACGTCTCCAAAGATTGTTCCGACCACCAACGAATTTTTTACCTTTACGGGAGCGTGGGCGATGGTTAATTTCACGCTCCTTGCGACCATGCCATTGTCGGGATCAATAAACTTCATGGTTCCGGCGGCGGAGCCAGCGGCGACAAAGCCGTTAAAGTAGACGGGATCAACATCCACGTCGACAAACTTAACGCCATCAGAAATTTTTTGCTCCCACGCCACGACTCCCTCCTCCATGGATAGAGAAACAATATATCCGTCGGCAAAGCCAACAATAAGTCGATTTTTATAAGGAAGGGGCTTTGAAACTCGTTGTAAAGTTGTGGTGAACGGCACCGAGCGCTTATAGGACCAAAAAACTTTTCCGGTGGAAGCGTCAAGCGCAATAATTTTATGATCCCTTAAGTGAAAAAACATTCTTCCCGCCGATATGACCGGAGCGCTTTCCACTGGAGAACCTAGATCAATGGCGTATTTCAATTCTCCGGTTAAATAATTGCGGGCAAAAACACGGCCCTCCATAGTTCCATAAATCACCATGTCTTCAAACAGAGCGGGTTTGGCGTTGATTGGTTGCAAGTCGTCCGCCTCCCATATCAATCTGCCGTTTTCAAGCTTGTAGGCCCGCATTTTGCCGTCTAATGACCCCATAAATAAAAGGTCTTCCACAATTAATGGAGAACCAACTCCGATGGGCAAATTTCCAGTTTGATAAGGGGGATCCAAATTCTTGATCCACGCGGGCCGAAAAGCGGGACGCTGGTTTTCCGGAGCTTCCAGCCCGGCGTTTTCAGCGGCTCGCTCGACTTGCGCGCATCCCAAAAGAAGCCCCAAAGAAAGAGGCCCAAAAAGGAACAAAGAAAAAAGGGAACGAAGGGCTCTCAGAAGCATCGGCGTTATAGCCCTGATCTTTGCAAATACAACCGGGCAAACTTGGCGTATTCCGTGTCTTCATGATTTTTAATCACATGATCAAAAAATGATTTGGCTTTTTCCATCTCGTTTTGTTCCAGGTGCAAGCGCCCGAGATCTAAATATATTTTTCCTTGCAAAATATCATAATTGCCTTTAACCAAGCCTTCGTAGACTCCAATGGCCTTGTCGGGCTGATTGGCGTCTTCGTATAAAGGAGCGAGTCTAAGACCCGTAAAAAAATAAAGGTAAGAGCCTGGACGATGCTGTTCAAACCATTTTCTTAAAATGGAAATAGCCGCGGAAGCTTGATCTTTTGCTTGCAACTTATTGGCGACTTCAAAAATAGCGGGAGCCAAGTTGGGGCTGCCGGTCAGTTCTGGGCCCAAGGCCAAGATTTTTTCCACCGCCTCGTCAGAAGAGATTTTATCTTCCAAGTAAGGTTGAACGGTCGCGTTTTTAAAAGCGTAAATTTGCTCAAGATTTTGGCTTTCTTGTTGATTGGCCTGGTAGCGATAGATTGAAAAAGCCACAATGGCCAACAAGACGACAAGTCCGGCTATCAAAATAGGTTTTTTATTATCGTTTATGATTTGCCCTAAATCAGTTCGTTTAAGGGTTTCATCCAATGCTTCGGGCTGGGGTTCCTGCGCCATATA
>JBBDND010000109.1:0-5164 GCA_040877865.1 Bacteriovoracaceae bacterium
GGCCCGCTCCCACCACTACAACTCTCTTTTGCATTAGCCTAAGCTTACCAAATTAATCTTTTCAATACACCCCAAGAATTTTATGATGTTTGTATATGGAACTTTCCAAGCACAAACCCCATCGCAACGTCAAATATCTTAATTGGCTTAGAAAGCAACCCTGCGTGGTCTCCGGCGAGAAAGCCCAATGCGCCCACCATGTGCGCCTTGGCACCAATGGGGGGGCTTCTCTAAAGCCTTCAGACTACTTTTGCATCCCCCTTTTAAACGAATATCACACCACGGGGGCTTGCGCCCTTCACAATATAGGCGAAGAGACTTTTTTCAAGCAGTTCGGACTTGAACCTTTGGAGCTTTTTATAAAATATTTAAAAGCATACCTGATTGAAAAATTTGAAATCTATTACATGTTGGAAGGTCGGACTCCGGAAGAAACCCTGGCGGATTTGATTGGACTCGCCCAAAATAAACTTCCTAAAATGGAGCGGGCGACAAAGAAACCTTCCAAAAAACGATCCTCTCCCGAGACCACAAGCTTTAGCCTCTCGGAAAACAAATACTACCAAAAGGCCAAAGAGTTTAAGCGGGAGCGGGACAAAGAGCTTAGAAAAAAACTTAAAGAAAAAACCGATAAGAAGAAAGTACCTTTTCCAAAGGCGCCGGCCAAAACCCTCAAAGGAGACGAATTTTACGAAAAGGCCAAAGAAAAACGCAAGCTTCAAGAAAAAGAATACCGCAAGAAAAACAAAGAAAAGATGGCGGCTTATCGCAAAGAATTAAAGGCCAAATTTCAAAGCAAAAAAGATTCCTAAATTCTGTTTTATTTAAGTTGCTGGATTTTTTTTGAAAGCTCGGCGGGATTTTTGCTCCACCCGCTTACTTTATTGATTTGCTCCATGGCCTTTAAAAACCCCTCGGATTTTCTGGTGAGGCTTATGATTTTCATCACATGCATAACATCCCCCAAACGAAACGCTGAGTGCGCGTAAAGCTCTATCAACTCTCTTCTTAATTTGTCCTTGGCCTCGTGAAAATCCAAGCAGCGCTCGTAGGAATCCTTGCCCGGAGAGCAGTTGTCAAAAGAGCCGAGCAAATACAGCTTTTGCTCGTTGTACTCGTCCAGCTCCTTGATTATGCGGGCGGATCCATAAGGAGCGTAGATAAGCATAAAGCCCGCAAGAACCGGAGCCTCGATCAGCTTCCCCGCGAACAGGGTCAGACCCGTTTCCGCGATATAAGCCGCGTACATGGCGTATCGCAACTTTTCAAACTCCACATCGGCCACGTTGTCTTTAAAGGCCCTAAACTTTAAGTCATTCTGTAAATGACAAAGAACTTCCCGGTACCTGGGCTGTTGTTTCCAGATTTTAAGAAACAGCAGCGGATATTGTTTAAAAAGATTTCTTAACTTTTGCGTCTTTCTGGCAGACAGCTTGGCAAGAGGATTGCTTTGGTCGCGGTTTAACAACAAGTGTCCGTTCACGGAAGGCGCTCCTGCCGGAGCCGTGGCAAGAGCAAAGTACCCCATCAACTTGTGATACAGGCCCTTCCAATCTCTTGGCGTGTCATCGAGGGATTTTAGAGATTTTTGAGTGAGCTCTTTGAGCTCGTTCAAATGCTTTTTAATCTGGTCCGAACAAATATGGCGCTCAACCTTGTCTTCAGGGCACTTCCTTCGGTGATAAAAAGCAATGCCGTTTATTCTGCCGTCCTCATGCAATAACACGCCCTTGCCGTCAAAAGCGAAAAAGGCGCCAAACGGGCTCTGCAAATAGGCGCTCATGACTTTCATATAGGCCGCTTTTTTTTTATCTTCGCCCTTTAATTGACTGATCTTTTCCAAATGACGGTTGAAGTTTTCGGCCCAAATATCAAAAACTTTTAAAACTTGCTCCTCGTTTAAAGCTTTTAATGTGGGGGCATCCGCCGAGTCAATGTCCAAAGCTTTGAGGCGATCGCACTTGGGGCAAAGCTCTTCGATTGTTCGCGCTTCGCCGGCATCCTCTGAAAACGCCTGCAAAGCGTTGAGCCAATTATTCCAATTCAAAAGGATTTTTTCAGCGGCTTGAGGCAAAAGCTCTTGATAGAGCATTTGCTGAACGATGTCGTCCAAAGAGTCCATGTCCCGGCCAAACGCTTGCAGCTCCGCGCTGTCCGCGCAAGACGCCTTGTTTAAAACATCTTCACATAGAAGCAAGTCTTTTGGGAGCTGGTCTTTGGCCTGGCAAGAGCCGAGAATCCCGTAATAAAAGGCGCAAATAAGCAATAAAGATTTCACTATGTTTTATTCGACATTTACAGACTAAAAAATGAGGGAAAAGAAGAGCTTGATTGTTTTGGAAGGTTTTAAGAAGATTCTGACGGCCGTTTAATTAAAACAGCCGCCAGATCAAATTATATATTATAAAAAATTATAATTTTCTAACTTGAACAGCGCAAGGTCCTTTTTGACCTTCACCGACTTCGTATTCCACTTGGTCGTTTTCGCTTAAATGGCCGCTTTCCACAGCAGAAGTGTGAACAAAAAGGTCTGATCCTCCCTCGTCTGGAGTGATAAAACCAAAACCTTTGGCGTCATTGAAAAACTTAACTTTGCCTGTACTCATAATTATTCCTTGTCTAGATTAAAAGATTTCTCGACGTGAGATATCTACATGTCTTTTACGGATTAAACCCGAAAAAGTAAAGATTATTATTTTCTTGTTAGCTCTATTCCATCTTTTTTTATGGAAATTAATCTTTCTTTATAAAGCATCCCCACCGCGCTTTTAAATGATTTTTTACTCATGCCAAAGAGCGCTTGAATTTGTTCTGGAGGACTTTTGTCGGTAAGAGACACTTTTCCGCCATTTTCTTTAATAATTTCAAGGACTTTTGTTTTAGATTCAAAAAGGTTTCTCACCCCTTGGACTTGCATGGCCGCGTCCACCAGACCGTCTTCCCGAACTTTTTTGACAAAGGCGGGGTATGTTTTCCCAATTTTCACGGGAGAGAAAATTTCATTGTGATAAATCATGCCAATAAATTTTTTATTAATAATACAGCGGTAACCTAGTTCAGTCTCTTCCACCGGAACCAGATTCACCTTGTCGTTTTCCTCAACGTCAAACTGGGAGCCTTCGATGTGTTTGCCAAGTTTAGTGGTCCCATACACCCTATTGGTCCCTTGCTCCAAACAAATTCTGACCAAGGCCCAATCTCCCGCCCTAAGTTTTATTTTTTGTTCATTGCCGGGCACCAGCAGATCTTTGGCGATTCCCCAATCAAGAAAGGCTCCAAACTCCTGGACCTCGACAACTCTCAAATGGGCAAACTCTCCCACCACGGCGACAGGCGCTTGCGGACTGGCCAACATTCTTTGGTTGTTGGAGTCGAGATAAACAAACGCTTCAATCTCTTCGTTGGTTTTTAAGCTTCCAGCCCCAAAAGTTGGAGACAAAAGCGCTCGAGGCATAAAAACTTGGGCGTCAGAATCCGCGTCCCGCAAAGTAAAGCCTTCGCTTCCCGCTCCTTCAACGATTAATTTGTTTATTTTTCCAATCTCGATCATAAAACTCCTTGCGCGCCGCTTTGACACCTTTTAGACAGACGTACTTGCCGGTTTTTGAGCCGCCATCTTATGTTAAGCTTCCCGCGCAAACAAGCCCTTTTGCAAACAAGCCCTTTTACAGAGGCAAATATTTTTATAGGAGGATCTCTTGAAAAACACCACTCACGCCCGCGCTTTAAAAACCGCCATGAATCAGCTTGATTGTTCGGAGGAAATGTCCAAATTGCTGGATTCTTCTCAGCGCGAAGTTATTGTGGAAATCCCCCTAAGAAGACAGAATGGGGATATACAAGTGTTTAAGGGTTATCGGGTGCAGCACAGCGACGCCCTTGGTCCCTTTAAGGGCGGCATAAGATTTCATCCAAACGTGGATCTCGAGCATTTTATCTCCTTGGCGTCGGTCATGACTTGGAAAACCGCCTTGGCAAACCTTCCCTTTGGAGGGGCAAAAGGAGGCATAAACTGCGATCCAAAAGAGCTTAGCGCTTATGACCTTGAAATTTTGACCAAAAGATACATTGAAAAAATAGGATTGCTGCTAGGCCCGGATGTGGACATTCCAGCTCCGGACATGGGAACCGGCGAGCGCGAGATGTCTTGGATTTTGCAGGCCTACTCCAAATCCAACGGCCATCAGCCGGCGGTAGTCACCGGAAAATCATTAGATTTGGGGGGAATTATAGGCAGAAGGGAAGCCACCGGCAAAGGGGTGGCGTTATTTGCGCGGATGGCCTGCGCCAAGGAAGAGATTAAATTTGAAAATGCCAAAGTCGCCATTCAAGGCTTTGGAAATGTGGGTCAAAACGCGGCAATGCATTTGGTGGACATGGGAGCTGTAGTGGTTGGAGTCAGCGACAGGGACGGAGCGATTTACAATGAAAAAGGCCTAGACGTCCAAGAGCTTGTAAAGCAAATGGAAAATAATCCAAAAGCGTCGCTGCGAGATCTAAAGCATGAGGGGGAAATCGTTAGCAACGAGGAGCTCCTGACTTCCCAATGCGACATCCTTATCCCCGCGGCGATAGAGGAAGTCATAACCAAAGAAAACGCGGATAAAATCAAGGCGAAACTCGTGGTGGAAGGCGCCAATTTGCCGGTGACAAGGGACGGCGAAGACATCCTTTTGGACAAGGGCGTAAAAATCATTCCGGATCTTTTGGCAAATTCCGGCGGCGTCACAGTTTCATTCTTTGAATGGGCCCAAAACAACCAGCGCTACCCTTGGACCAAAGAAAAGGTGGACAGGGAGTTTGAAAGAATGCTCAAAAGCTCTTGGGAAAACGTTTGTAAAAACATGTCTTCCAGCAATGCGCATGGCTATCGCCACGCGGCCTATCTCATTGGAGTGAAAAGAGTTAGAGACTCGATCAATTTAAAAGGATTTTAATTGCGTTTAAGGCGGCGCGCAATCACCCCGTTTGTGTTATAATTGTTCATTGTTGACATTAAAGATTAATGACATAAAACATTATTGACATAAAAAAGGAGTTTCTAGTGGCAAAAGATGTTCTCAAAACCAAAGATAGAATCGCAAACCTTTCCAAAGGCGAACTTATGAAGCACAGAAAAAACGGCAATATTCCCGCCGTTCTTTTCGGAGGAGATATTGAATCA
>JBBDND010000110.1:0-1024 GCA_040877865.1 Bacteriovoracaceae bacterium
TCTTTGCTCTTTTTGCTTGCGCCGCCTCGTTTTGAGCGGTTTTTGAGTTGGGAAAAAAAGGCGTTCTCGTGTCGATGTTATTGTTCATGGCCATCTCCTTTATTGGAGTCAACGTCCTGTTGGTAAGCGTTTAAGGCATGTTTGGCTGGCATGCCGACTCTCATGTGTTTAGGATATATTTGATCTAAAATGACCTCTTTTAGACCAATTCCATTTTCCGTCTTTGTCATAATCTTTGCGCGCTCGTAGTCTTGCATAGATTTGTAATAATCGTTTGCGTTGCTGTCAGGCTCTGAAGACTTCACAGTCTTTCGCATTTCATTGAGCATGTGGTTGATGAATTGGGTTTCCATGCCTTCGGCCACATCCATGTATTCTTTGGGAATGTTTTGATGCTTGCCGGCCAACTCTTTGGCTCGAGCTTTGAGCGCGGGATTGTTTGAAAGAGAATTTAATTTATCTGTCATCAAACCTTCCTGGTTGTTTGAACAAGTCCTTCTTCCTGAAGGAGCGTCTCACTTTACATTATAACATTAATTCGCCGCGACATTCCATAAAAAAATAAAGTTTAAGTTGAAAAAATGACTCTAAATCAACTCAAGGTCGGCAATTAATGCCCCATTCTTTTTTAATGTCTGGAAAATGGAAATAAGATCGTCTGGGCCGGTGCCAATCGCGTTCAGGGCCTGAACCAAATCTTTTAGAGTGGTCTTTTTTTCAATCATGTAAAGAGAGCCCGGCTTGCCGCCTGCGCCGTTTTCTCCCCCCACTTCAATGGTCAAATCTCCGTGGCTGATCGCCACGCTGTGAAGGGTGATATCTCCGCCGGCAACAATGGTGCCCGTTTTTTCATTAATGACTATTTTGGCCTTTTGGTCTTGATTGACTCGGTAGTTTTCTAAAATGGCCACCAGATCAACCACCCTTCTTTGATAGTTGGGAGGAATAATAAGGTCTATGGTGGTGGAGTCCGAGGCGCTGGCAAACTTTCCGCCCAGATTTTCATTAATAGTTTTAACCACGC
>JBBDND010000111.1:0-5145 GCA_040877865.1 Bacteriovoracaceae bacterium
CTCTTAACTTTTTTTGGCTGCCAAGTTCTTTTACTCATATGCAAAATCCTATTTTTAACATGTACTTAATGAAGGTTGTTATATGTATATAAGAAAGCGCTACGGGTCAATACAAATAATTGAAATAATCTTAAAAAATATGTCATTATTGAAATAGACTTTTCCACATGGTAATTTTCCTGACCACACAACACACACATTTTGAGGTAGAGATTTATGTCAGACAACTTTCCTATTAATCACTTCTTTTCGCCAGACAAAACCTGCAAAAACAACAACTTGCCCACATCCGAGAGAGGGGGATCACTGGTTAAAAAAGACCCGGACTTAGTAAAATCAATGCTAAATCAGGATTATTTCAGCGACAATTTATTGACACAAAAGCCCAGCGAGGCGCAATCACATGATTTGGAGCAAACACATGATTTAGAGCAAGAAGAGCTAAAAAGCATAACCGCTGAAGTTCTAAATATTCTTGAACATAATATAAAGCCTGATAAATATAAAATGTATTTTGAGAGCTCTTTCACTGTGTCCTCTATCAACCACAAAGTCATAAAGTTCTCGGTGACGACCAATTTTGTCAAAAAAATGATTGAAAACTTTTATATTGTCACGTTGCAAAACGCCGTGGCAGACCTCATGGGATCCCAATTCGATATTTTAATCGACGTCATGAATTCGAATAAACGCGCTACGGCCGCCGATTCCCTTTCCACCGACACAGAATCCGCGGCGAGGGAGTCGAATTTCCAAATGGCAGAATCCACGCCTAAACCCACATCCTTTAAAATTGGCTCTTTTACATCCACAAAGGACGAGCTAATCGACGAAGTTAACAGCGAAGAGCGCAAAACGCTGCAAAACAACTTTGGCAATAAAATTGACGACAAAAAAACATTTAACAACTTTATTGTTGGTCCTTCCAATAATATGGCGCACGCGTTTTCAATTGCCGTTGCAAAGGAGCCGGGAAAGCTCTATCCACAACTTTATATTCATGGCAACTCTGGACTTGGAAAGACGCATCTCTTGCACGCTATTTGCAACCATGTAAAGCTTAACAATCCACATTTTAGAATATGCCTAACTACCGCCACCGACTTTATGTCCGAAATGGTCATGGCCATTCAGAGCAACAAGACAGGCGTGGACCGTTTTGCCGAATTTCGAAGAAAGTACACTGATTTGGTGGATGTGTTGATTATAGACGATATTCACGAGCTTCAAGGAAAAGCGCGAACGCAATCAGAGTTCTTTTACGTCTTTAACGAGCTCCAAGCTAAAAAGAAACAATTAATTTTCACTTCGGATAAACCGCCAAAAGAGATTGTGGGTCTTGAGGACAGGATACGCACCAGGTTGAATTCCGCGCTTTTAGTTGATATTCAACAGCCGGACTTGGAAACTAGAATCGCCATTTTAAAGAAAAAGGCTTTTGAAAAAGACATTTATTTAGATGACGAAGTTATTAATTTAATAGCAAGCTCCGTAAAATCAAATGTAAGAGAGCTGGAAGGCAAATTGGTAAAGCTGGGCGCGTATTCGGATTTAATGAATGTTGACATTGATTTGGAGATTGCCAAGCAACAACTTAATTTAAGCCACTCCCACGACCAGAAGGTTATCAATATAGACGCTATCGGCAACGCTGTCGCCACTTACATGTCTATTCCGCTGGGAGACATAAAAGGCAAAACAAGAAAGAAGGAAGTGGCCCTGGCCCGCCATATAGCCATGTATATGAGCCATAAAATATTAAAGGTGACGTTGGAAGAGATAGGAGAATATTTTGACAATAGAGACCATTCCACTGTCATTCACGGCGTAAAAAAAATAGAAGAGCTTTCCAAAAAAGATTCCCGCGTTTCACAACAAATCTACGAGATCGAATCAACTTTATAAATTTTTTTTAACATTTTATTTACAAAGGCGGCTTTTAATAGGCCGCTTTTTTTTATATTTTGTTTTTGACGCAACTTTAAAAGGGATAGCGTGCCCGCTTTTCAACAAATTAACATCTTGTTGAAAAGAAAATTCTCGTCACCAGCTTTTACTTTTCAACAATGGGAAGAACTTGTTGAGAACAATGACTTAAAGGCTAGTTTCGCTTGCCGCGTTTAAACACTTCTTATTTTTATGTGGATAAACCTGTGGACACCATGAGGAAAGGTTTTTTTTAAAGGTAAAATTCAGTGAATATACGCGCTAAATTAATTTTGTATTTCAAATTGTCAAGAACGGCGCGGAAAACATATTTATCTAAGCCATCGAAATAAATGAATTCTTCTCACTTGTTCACAATCAACATCGCTAATAGTAATCATTCTTTTATATATATAAATAAATACAAAGGAAAACTGCCAAGAATCCAGCCTTGCTAAATGAGTTGATTTCAGCTTATAACGGTTATGATAACAGTTAACGGGACGCTTTTATGAAGATAAATATTAATTCGAATATTCTTCGAGATGGTTTGAATAAAGTACTAACGGTCATTGACAAGAAAAACGCAAGACCGATATTAACCAATTGCTTAATTAACGCTGAAAATGGAAGACTTGAACTCGTTGCCACAGACTTGGAAGTCACGGCAAAGATTATTTTAGACTCAAAAATTTCTGAAGACGGCAGCTTCTGCATCAACACAAAGAACTTTCACGATATTCTTAGAGAACTTCCCGAAGCCGAAGTGGAATTGGATATTGATCAAAATAAAAATATTTTGGAACTTAATTGTCAGAAAATTAATTACTCGCTTTTGATCACCAATTCAGACGAGTACCCACAAGTTAATTTTGAAAACAGCGGAAAACCTTTTCAATTAAAGTCAAAACAGTTTTCCAATATAATTAATAAAACTTCCCACGCCATTTCCACTGACGAAACACGCATCAATTTGAACGGCATAATTGCCCAAGAAGTTGACGGAAAACTAAGAACTGTGGCAATTGACGGACACAGGTTGGCCTTATTGGACATCCATGATTTTCAATCTGAAAATCAAAGCTTGATGGATGGAGTAATCATTCCGCGCAAAGGCATTTCCGAAATAAAAAAGATTGCCGACTCATACGCCGATTCGACTTTAACAATTTCTTTAGACGAATCTTTTCTTTATTTGAGCGCCAACGATGAATATTTTCTTTCCGTGCGTTTAATTGCCCGCGAATATCCCAAGTATCAAACAGTAATACCTTCTAAAACGTCTTTTTCAATGATTCTGGATAAAAACTCCCTGCTAAACGCCGTAAAGAGAATTAAAATTTTATCCAATGAAAAAACAAACGGCATAAAGCTTGGAGTTTCAAACGGCAGTTTGACTATCTCTGCCAACCATCCCTCGTTGGGCCACGCCAAAGAAGTGATACCCGTAGAATACGAGGGAGATGAAATGGAAATAGGTTTTAACGCGAAATATATGATTGAATCTCTTATGGTCCTTGACACAGATGAAGTTATTTACGAATTCAACAACGAGTTAAGTCCCGTTGTAGTGCGATCCAACGCCGAGCCGAATTTTTTGGGCATAATCATGCCTTTAAAACTTTAGATGCAATTTTATAAATTAGAGAAACTGCAAGTAACAAATTTTCGAAATTTAAATGTGGATCCAGTCAAGTTTTCTGAGGGCGTCAACTGCGTTTTTGGTCAAAATGGCAACGGCAAAACTAATTTGTTAGAGGCTGTTTATTTTTTATGCAACAAAAAATCCTTTCGAAAAAACACGGGTTTTCCTCAAATAATTAGCGTGGAAAGCGCAAAAGCGGAAATATTATACAGCTCTATTTTTGAAACGGAAAACAAGCAAAAAATTTCTTTAAGCGGAAAAGTAGCTTCCAATGAATCGGCGTGGACTTTGAACAACAAGCCAGCTAAAAACAAGCCCAAAATAGCTTCAGTTTTTATAAATCCTTTTGACTCATACGCTTTTCATACTATTCCGTCTTTTCGAAGAAATTGGGTCGATCAATATCTTTCTTTGATTTCAAAAGAATACAAAGACGTTTTTTCAAAATACAACCAATCTCTTAAATTTAGAAACAATCTTTTGGCAAAAAAGCCTAAAAGCCACCTTCAGCAAATTGAGGCGATAGACGATCAACTCGCCCATTATTCCAAAATAGCGACAGATCTTCGCCTGGAATTCATTGAACAATTAAGGCCTTATTGCGCTAAAACGTTTAAGCTCATTTTTGAAGAAACTCACCACTTGGAAATTAAACTGGAATCAAAGTTTCTTAACGCCACGCAGGAGGAGATCCGTCAATTTTATCGAGAAAATCTCGAAAAAGACGACATCATCGGCCGGACTTCCTACGGCATTCATCGCGATGATTACCTCTTTTTCTTTGATGGTTTCAACTCTTTTGAATTTTGTTCCTTAGGCCAACAAAAAATGAGCTATTTGAGCCTCATATTTGCCTATATAGAGCTTTTTCGATATAAATTTAGCTCCTACCCCATCGTGCTAATGGACGACGTTTCTGGGGAATTGGATAGCCGTAGGTGGAAAAATTTAATAGAGTATTTGCAAGCTAAAAATTTTCAAGTCATGATCACTACGGCTAATGAAAGTTTTAAACAGGAATTAGAAAAAATTGATAATTCGAATAAATTATATGTTGAAAGCGGGTGTATAAGGAATATCTAAGCCACGCGCGCAGAGAGGGAGTTCAAACATATGGATCAAGCGCCTGAATCAATTTCCAAGGTAAATTCAGAATATGGAGCCGACAAGATTAAAATCTTGGAGGGCCTGGAAGCTATAAGAAAAAGACCTGGCATGTACATCGGCGACACAGGCATGAGAGGTTTTCACCACTGTGTTTATGAAGTCGTCGACAACGCTGTTGACGAAGCCTTGGCCGGTTTTTGCAATGAAATAAAAGTCATCATCCATGTGGATAATTCTGTTACTGTCGTTGACGACGGCAGAGGCATTCCTGTGGATATCCATGTCGGAGAAGGCGTTTCGGCGGCTGAAATTGTTTTTACCAAACTTCACGCCGGCGGAAAATTTAACGAAGAAGGCGGAGCTTACAAGGTTTCAGGCGGTCTTCACGGAGTGGGAGCCGCGGTGGTCAACGCCATGAGCTCTTGGTTAAAGCTTGAAATCAAAAAAGGCGGAAAAGTCCATCACCT
>JBBDND010000112.1:0-5119 GCA_040877865.1 Bacteriovoracaceae bacterium
CCACCCCGTCAGTAAGTTTTATTTCTTGGACTATCTCTTTTAGGAGATCTTCTCTAAGACCTTTAAGCAGTCCGACTCTTTCCGTTAAGGACTGGTCAAAGTCCAGATGCCCCTCCATCGCCCGCTCGGTAATCTCGTGAACTTTGTCTCCCACGCCATGGGCCTTTGCCATCTCCACGATGACTTCGGATTGAATCAGGGTGGAGTCCATGTCGAAAACGATGAGTCTTTTATTTCTTCTCCAAACGTCGTCTTTGAGCAACGCCAAGTCTGTTTCATGTTTATTGGAAAGATTAATGAGCTCTTCTTTCACCTTATTCCAATCAACATCGCAGTTTTGGGCGCGGGTGGCTATCTCCAGGGACTTAAATTCGTTTTCTGTCACGTTGTCGATGCGCTGGATATTGATATTGTTAAGCGCCAGGGTTTTGGAAATGTCGTGTAAAAAGTCGGGCGTTATGCCGGCCAAAGAAACGCAGCTAAGAATGTACTTGTCGCCGGGAGTGGAAATTCTTTCTTTGTCCTCAATGACCTCAAATTCCAGCTCCATTCCCATTTTTTTTGCGGTAAAGAGCAAGTCTTTGATCACGGGAGAGTCGCCGGAGCCTTCCGCTTCCCTGGTCACGTCTATCAATATGCTTAAAGAAAGAAGTCCGTGGGTGATGGACTGGCCCATGTCTTCAATTTTTGCGCGGGAGTTGCAAATGCAACTCATTAATTCCGCGGTGATGCCGGGATGGTCCGGGCCGCTTATAGTGACTAGCACCAGTTCCTTGTTCATGTTTTGTCCTCGGAAGCTTTTCTTTTTTCCGCGCGGCTTTGCTTGAGCTTTTGAATCATGTTTATGGAATAAACCACCGCGGACCATAAAGACAAAATGGAAGCGGCGTAAATAAGAATCATCCCCAAAAGCGGAAAGGGAACAACCCACCAGTTTTCATTGGCCATCATCATGGGGATGCCTATCATCATGATGGCGGTTTTCCATTTGCCCATGGCGTTGACCGGCACATTGATGCCCTCGTTATTGGCCAGCAGCCGCAAGCTGGTCATGTACATCTCCCTAAGCACTAAAATGATCACAATAAATGCCGGCACTCTGCCAAGCGCCTGCAGCATTATAAGAGAGGAGACTGTGAGAAATTTGTCGGCTATGGGATCTAAGAAAGAGCCAAAAACAGTGACGATGTTTTTTTTGCGGGCTATATAACCGTCAAAAAAGTCCGTAATGGAGGCCAGGGCG
The DNA here is from genome assembly GCA_040877865.1 of Bacteriovoracaceae bacterium. Classification (GTDB taxonomy): domain Bacteria; phylum Bdellovibrionota; class Bacteriovoracia; order Bacteriovoracales; family Bacteriovoracaceae; genus UBA845. The sequence continues at coordinate 1,244 of JBBDND010000112.1, forward strand.
AAAATCCAGGCCGCCGCCCATCCAAAATTGGATTGCCACTCGCTTTTAAGGTTCATGTCAGCCGCGTAAAGAAGACCCACCACAACAGGGATTAGGGCCATTCTAAAGAGGGTTAAGCGATTGGGAAGGTTGTCAATTTCAAGATCGGTTGAAGCGTCGTGTTTTGCCATGAAATAGTTCTACCAGAAACGCCGAGCAATTTTAAGTGTTTTCACGCATGAGAATTTTCCTACTCACGGTTTTGATTATAATAAACTATAATGGTGTCACACCTGCATCTAAGTAGATATATGTCTAAGTAGATAAAAGACTGGAGAATATATATGGTTGGCCATCTGAATTTGGTAAAAAGCGACTTTGAGAAATTAGAAAAGAGAATTCTGCCCAGATTTCCATTTTGTTACCTCATTTTTAAAAAGGATAACGGCAACGGCCATGTGTTCGAGGTCAAGGACATATCACATAGCGGCATGCAGCTGGCCTTAAAAAGCGGCGCCCTCGAGGCTCGGGAGGGAGAAGATCTCAGAGGCGAAATTCACTGGCTGGGCAAGACTCTAAGGGTTACAGGCAATATCAAGTGGTCCAAGGAGAACCGGCTTGGGGTGGAGTTCTCCAATCAGCCCAAGTTGAGAGAGGCCGTTGACAATTTTCTTGATGTAGACCATTTTGCTCAATCTTTAAAGCCTTTGCACAAGCAAGAATTAGGCCTCGAGTTGCCCGCAAAACTAAAATATTGGCTTCGTTCCGACGGGCCGGTTGAAGTATTTATTTGGCAACACAATGACGGCGAGCTCTCAAAATTCCAAGTTCTTATGATGGAAAACTTTATTGAATGGAAAGACACCAAAGGCCTTAAGACGGGAAGAGTCATTTCTAAACGAGACATCGACACTCCTTTAATCAGCGAAGATGAATTTGTTTTTAAATTGGATGAAACCATCGACGATCAAAGCATTGAGCAGGCCAGAAAACTGGTAAACAAGATCGACACGGATAAACTTTCTCAAGACACCTTAGATTTTTTGTTGATGAAGCTTGGCCAATAGGCCGGTAAAAGTTGAGGTATTCGCTTCCTATTGGTATAAGATGAATAAACACGATTAGCAGCAAAACGATTAGCAAAGGACAACTCCGTGAATAGAAATCTGGCTTTAGAATTTGTAAGAGTGACTGAAATGGCCGCCATCGCTTCCGCGAGACTTATGGGCCGGGGCGACGAAAAGGCGGCGGATCAAGCCGCCGTGGACGCCATGAGATCCATGCTCGACAGCGTAGACTGCAAAGCGACCATTGTCATTGGCGAAGGGGAGAGAGACGAGGCTCCCATGCTTTATATTGGCGAAAAAGTGGGGGGGGGAAGAGAAGGCTGCCCCGAGCTGGAAATCGCGGTGGATCCGTTGGAAGGAACCACCATTTGCTCTATCGGCGGACCTAACGCCATTTCAGTTATGGCCATTGGGGAAAAAGGCGGGCTTTTGCACGCCCCTGACGGTTACATGGATAAAATCGCGGTAGGTCCCGAGGCCAAAGGATGCATCGACATCACTCAATCGGCCACTGAAAACATCCGACGGTTGGCGGACGTTAAAAAGTGTCGAGCGCAAGATTTGACCGCGGTTGTGTTGGATCGTCCAAGACATGCGGATCTTATCGCCGAGTTAAGAGAGACCGGTTGTAGAATAAATCTTATAGGAGACGGCGATATATCCGCCGCTATCGCCTGCGCTTTGCCCGACAGCGGAGTGGACATTTTGCTGGGGATTGGAGCCGCTCCCGAAGGAGTCATCTCCGCCGCGGCTTTAAGATGCCTTGGTGGAGACTTTCAAGGCGTGTTTAAACCTAAAGACGAAGAAGAGACACAGAGAGCGAAAACAATGGGCATTGCAGACATTAATAAAATTTACGGCATGAACGAGCTGGCCTCGGGCAATGTGATGTTTGTCGCCACCGGAGTCACCACCGGCAATCTTTTAAAAGGGGTGACCTTTAAACCGTGGGGCGCCATCACTCATTCCTTGGTCATGAGAAGCGAGTCGGGAACTATCCGTAATATCACCGCCGAACATCATTTTGAAAAAAAACCTAGGTACTAATAAAAAAGGATAAAAAATGGCGTCAGCTGAAAAAACAGAAATCTTTGATGTAAGCAGGGATAAAATTTATAAAGTTTTAAGCGATTTGGAGAATTATCCGGATTTTATGACCGGCGTGGAGAAGGTGGAGATTTTGGACAGAAGCGGCGATAATGTGAAGGCCCGCTACGACTTGAATCTTATTAAAAAATTCTCTTACACTTTAAATCACAAGCTGCAGGAGCCCGAACGCATTTCATGGAGTCTGGATTCGGGGGACCTTTTAAAAAGAAGTGAAGGCTCTTGGGAACTAAAGGACTTGGGCGACGGCAAAACGGAAGTCACCTATAAAATCGATGTCGACTTCAAAGTCATGGTGCCTGGGATGATTTCTAAAAAACTTGTCTCAAGCAATTTGCCTTCTATGATGAAGTCGGTGAAAGAAAAAGCGAAAAAAGCGTAATGGAAGAAAAAGAAGAAAAAGAAGAGAAAAAGCTCTCAGACATTGTGAAAAAAATGTTTAGCACCGGTATTTCCGCGGCGTTCATGACCGAGGAGGGGATAAGGAATTTGGTTCAGGATTTGCCTTTGCCCAAAGACGTTATTCAGGGCCTGCTTCAAAACGCCAAAGCCACCAAAACCGAATTCATTCTCTCCGTAAAGAAGGAGCTTAAGTCTTATTTGGACCGGGTGGATCTTTCCAAAGAAATCGACCGGGTTCTTGACGACTACGATATAGAGGTTAAGGCCAATATCAAATTTAAGAAGAAGTCCTCGGAAAATAAGACGACAAAAAACAAGATAAAAACCAAGAATAATTCCAACAAGTGATGTCCAGGCGAGAAGAAGTGGCCAAGAACTTGGCTGAAATTACAAAAATATTGAACGGCAGAGCGAAGCTTCTGGCGGTCTCAAAAAATCGCCCCGGGCAAGATGTCAAGACGGCCTATGAGACGGGACAAAGAGACTTTGGCGAAAACAAGCTTCAAGAACTCGCTTCAAAAGCCCAAATTACCAGTTCTTGCCCGGAAATACGCTGGCACTTTATCGGCCAGCTGCAAACCAATAAAGTAAACGCTCTCTTAAAAATTCCTGGGCTTGTATCTATTCATTCCATAGACAGCATCAAATTATTGAATAAGCTTTTGTCAAAAGATCCTGGTAAACCAATAGGGTTGTTTTTGCAGCACAACACCTCGGGCGAGCAGGAAAAGGCCGGTTTCAGAAGTTTTTCCGAGCTCTTGGAAGCTGCGCTTGTTTTGCAAGAGGCGCAAGACAAGGAGGGGCCGAAGCGGTTTTACCTGCAGGGCCTGATGACTATGGGCTCAATTAGAACGGAAAACTTTGAAGAGTCGGCCAGGGAATGTTTTGAACAGCTTAGATCTTTGCGAGATGAGATTGAGGCCCAAACAAAGCATTCAAAGCTCGAGCTATCCATGGGCATGAGCCAAGACTATGAGATTGCGATAGAAAAAGGCGCGGATTGGGTGAGGATTGGTTCAAACATTTTTGGTTCCCGGTGACGGCGTCATGTAAATTTTACGTGATTGGTTTTGACTTTGAATCGGCATTTCAATACAGATGTGGGTAAAGAATTTTTAAGGAGACCGTATGAGCGCGACAGAAGAAAGAAAGGTTCCAGAACTAAGCCTAATGAGCTTTGTGGACGGATCTTCCAACGATCAGGCAAAGTTTGTCGATCACTTGCATAGAGGGCTTAAAGACTACGGCTTTATTATTCTAACCGACCATATTGTTAAAGACGACACCATCAAAAAAGGCTAAGACGCCGTCCAAAGGTTTT
>JBBDND010000113.1:0-1012 GCA_040877865.1 Bacteriovoracaceae bacterium
CATGTCAAATTAAATGCAAGATGGAGACCTTATAAAGCGCGCGCCTCAAGGATGTTTAATTGCTAATGAAGACATGTTTCCATTAGGATTGGGTCTATGAAAATCCCCACAGCTTTTATGGCGTTATTCCTTTTTTACGCTTGCGCCGGCGTTAATGTAAAACAAGATTATGACGAGGATTACCCCTTTTCAGAACTGGCCAGTTACGCCTGGGTCCAAACAGAGCCTAAAAATAACGAGCGCGCCCGAGATTCATTAATTAAAAAGCGCATTCATCAATATGCCAATCAATTCCTTGCAAAAAAAGGATTCAAGCAAGTTGGTCCAGCGCAGGCCGACTTTCTAGTGGATTACGCTTACCGCTCTAAAGACGTCATTCTCCCTTCGACGCTGGGAGCGGGAGTGGGTTTTGGCGTTGGAACCCGCAGACAATTTGGCGGATTGGGCCTGGGCTTTGGAGGGACTGGCCAAAGAGAAATTGAAACTTTGGTCATAGATATTGTGGACGCCAAAGATCATTCGCTCATTTGGACAGGCAGGGCCCAAGAGAATCTTCGAAGCTCGAACCCTGAGAAAACGGATCAAAATTTCAACAGAGTAGTGAGAGGAATTTTGGAAAAATTTCCTCCTAGAGAGGGCAATAAAGATTAAAGGCGCTTAAGCGCCTGGCGTTTTATTTAGAATAGAGTCGCTTGGACATAAATTCCCGCGGAAACCAACGCCAAAGGCATGAGCAGTCTTAAAATTTGATTTCTCGTCTTCATACTTCCTCCTTCTTCATACTTCCTCCTTTTATTATTTCCTTCTTTACTTAGATCTTATTTTAAGGCGCCAAAGCGCTTTTTTCAACCAGCGCCTTAGACGGAGGTTAGACGATTTTTTTATCTAATCTGTTATGATCAAGAAAAATTGGCAAAGGCAGCAGTTCTAAATAATCTTTTTAGAATTGAGCCTTTTTCAAGTGAGAGAAAACTTTGAAATTTTTTATCTTAATTTTTTCATTTTTAATTTT
>JBBDND010000114.1:0-5088 GCA_040877865.1 Bacteriovoracaceae bacterium
CTTCCGCGTTAAGGAAGGCTTCATATGAGCTTGGAGTTCCGTTAACTTCTCACGGCCCCTACTACATTAATTTAAACGCCAGAGAACAAGACAAGATTGACTCTTCGGTTGAGCGTATTATTCAGACAGCGAAAATTTCTGACCTGTGTGGAGCCGAGTCAATGACCTTCCACGCGGCTTTTTACATGAAAGATTCGCCATATGACGTTTTTGATCTGGTAGAAAAATCCATGAACGTCATTGAAGAGCGCCTCAACAGGCTAGACATTGAAATCGAGCTTAGACCTGAGTTGACCGGCAAAACTTCCCAATTTGGCTCTTTAGAGGAGCTTATCAATTTAACTAAAAGTGTTATGAGCGTTAAGCCTTGCATGGACTTCTCTCATCTTTACGCTAGAACCGGAGAATATAATTCTTACGACGAAATTAAAACCGTTCTGGACAAACTTGAAGAAGAGATTGGGCCAACAGCTCTTAAGAATATGCATATTCACGTTTCTGGGATCAGCTCCAACTCCAAAGGGGACTTGAAACACCTGAACCTGGAAAAGTCTGACTTCAACTGGAAAGAGATGTTAAGAGCGCTCAAAGAAAAAGACTGCGGCGGATATGTTGTTTCCAACTCTCCCAACCTGGAAGAAGACGCCGTTATGCTTAAGAATTACTATATGGCCTTATAATCGTTACGTTAAAAGCATTTTAAATTTTTTATAGAAAAGCCCCTTTATGGGGCTTTTTTATTTGTTAACTGCCGCTGGCTCCGTAGTTCGGCAACACCCTTGCCGAAGGATCTTTGACATCGCAATTTTTCCAGCTTTTATTGGGCATCCAATAATCTTTTATCCAGGCGCCCCTTTTGGGATAAAATTCTTCAAAGATATCTCTAAACATTAGCGACTCCTTGGTAAAAGGCGCGCAGTGGCCGTATTTTGCGCCGGCTTTCGCCACATCTTGATCGCTATAAAGCTCTTGCGCGTAAGCTTTGATATAATCCACCATTGAATGTCCAACGGCGTCGCTAAAAGCGGCTTTTTCTCGATAAAGAATAGAGTCTGGCAAGAAATCGCCCTCAAAAGCCTTTCTAAGGATAAACTTTCCCTGTCCATAGGAGTTCATTTTTAAAATGGGATTGATTTGCATAACGTATTTAACAAAGTCCGTGTCTGAAAACGGAACTCTTGCCTCAAGCGAGTGGGCGCTTATGCATCGGTCCGCCCTTAGCACATCATACATAAAAATCTCTTTGACTCTTTTTTCGGCTTCTTTTTGAAATTCCTCGGGACTTGGAGCAAAGTCGGTGTATTTGTATCCAAAAATCTCGTCAGAGACCTCCCCAGTCATTAGCACCTTAATATCGGTGGTCTCTTGAATATGTTTGCACACCAAGTACATTCCCACGCTGGCGCGAACGGTGGTGATGTCCCATGTTTCCAGATGGTAAATGACGTCTCGCAGACACTTAATAACGTCTTCTTTTTTTATAATGACCTCAGTGTGGTCCGAGCCGATATGGTCGGCGACTTCTTTTGCGTATTTTAAATCGATGGCGTCTTCACTCATGCCGATAGCAAAAGTTTTAATGGGGGACTTGGAAACTTTTTGGGCGATGGAACAAACCAAAGAGGAATCCAAACCTCCGCTTAAAAGAAAGCCTATGGAGGCGTCAGCCTGCAATCTTTTTTCCACGCCCGCGACAAGTTTTTCCCTAATATTCTTAAAAACTTGGGGCAGGCCATCGTCGTGATACGACGGAGTCTCTCCCAAATCCAAATAGCTTTTAAATTTGCCGGCAAAATAAAAGTGCCCGGGAGGGAAAGGAGTAATTTCATCACAAAGCCCTTGCAGAGCCTTGGCTTCGCTGGCAAAACAAATTTCCCCCTCTTTGGAATGCCCGTAAAACAACGGCCTAATGCCCATTGGGTCTCGCGCGGCGAAAACTTCTCCCGTCTTTTTACTCATAACGACGCAAGCGTATTCGGCGTCAACCTTGTGAACCAACTCTTCAATTCCCCCATGTTCAAACAACGGCAGCAAAACTTCGCAATCGCTGCCAGAATGATATTTAAAATCGGAAAAGCTTTCTTTAAGGGCCTTGTAATTATAAATTTCTCCATTGCACGCCAGCAAAGTGTCGGCTGTCTCAAAAGGCTGGTCGCCAGCGTGACTTAGATCCATAATGGCCAAGCGCTTAAATCCAATATAAGCGCCATGGCTATGCCTTAGTTCCGTGTCGTCCGGACCCCGATGATGAAGCTTGTTTAAAGCTTGCTCGGCCATTTCTTTTGTAAAAGTTTTACCCGTTAAAAAAACAAATCCACACATAAAATCCTCCTAGTCCTTACGGATTATCGACAAATTCGCACAAATACTCAAGATTTAATATCAAACTTGCCCATTTTTTACTAATATGATAATATTTGGCGTACTTTATTGAAAACATGGTAATTTAAGGTTTGATTTATGCTAGAAAAATATGAAATTGATAATGTTGATCGGCAAATTTTGGGCTTTTTATTGAATGACGCGAGACTTCCTTACCTTGAAATCGCCAGAAAACTCATTGTTTCTGGAGGAACAGTCCATCAGCGAATAGATAAAATGAAGAAAATGGGGATTATTGAGGGAAGCAAGATTCAATTAAACCTAAAAAGCCTCGGATACGACGTCACTGTTTTTTTGGGCATTCACCTTGGCAGCGCCAAGGAGTTAAATTCTGTAGTAAGGAAGTTGGAAAAAATGCCGGAAGTGGTGGAGGCCCATTACACCACAGGCAATTACGCCCTTTTAATCAAGTTGCACACTCAAAGCATTCGCGATTTTCATTCTTTCTTGGCGGAGCGCCTGCAATCCATTGACGCCATTCAGTCCACCGAATCCTTTATAAGCTTGGATCAACCAATTAATAGAGATATAACATTTTAATGAAGTCTTCTTTTGGGCATTTTTCAGAAAGTGAGATTGAAAAAATCTCTCTTTTGTTAGAGCGCTGGGGCGTGAATTTTGAAGTTGAGCTTGACGAAGAGGCCGGAGAGGATATCGCCACGTCAATGAAAAACAACCTTCGCTATTTACACGGAGCGACCATTTGCAACGACATGCTCATGGTTAAGTTAGATCCGCAAGACCTCAAAGCTTTGCCGGAGGAGGCGCAAAAAGAACTGGAAGAACTGAGAATTTATTTGGCGCCAGAACCTGATTTTGAACAGGACTCTTCTTTAGTGGAAAGCCCGGCTCCTCAGAAATTTATCAACACGCAAGAACCGCAAAGAAACGGGGTAGTTGGCCTGGTGTTTTTCTTCTCTCTCATTCTGAGCTTGGTTTTTTTCATCATAAATTACTTTAAAGACTGAAGATACTGCTTGTGAAAAAGCTCAAGCAATTGCGGCGCTTGCGCAAATGAGTCCACCGAGGCGTATTTTTCGGAAGTCATTCCACAAGGATTGATTTTGGCCAGCTCTTCAAACATAAGTTGATCATGCGCCAGATTTAGGGCCAAGCCGTGTTCGGTGACAAAGCGGGCGACACCAACGCCGATAGAGGCCAGCTTTTTTTTATCCTTCCAAACCCCCATCAGTTTTTTTGCGGCGACCACGTCCAACAGCCCAAAACGCTCTTTTAAAACATTGGCAACGCTTTTTAAAAGCCAGCACATATGATCTTCCAAGGTATAGGAGGGACCGATCGACACGATGGGATAAAAAATCCATTGGCCGGGATAATGAAAGGTGATTCCGCCTCCCCTGTGTACTTTATGCAGCGGAAACTTAAGTTCAAACGAACTGGATGGATCAAAGTCCGTTAAATCTTCCCTGCCTCTCTCATTGCCGCGCCCTAGAGTGAAACAATGGGGGTGATTGCAGAAGATGTAAATCTTAAGGCGCCTGTTTGCTCGAACCAGCTCTTGGGCGCGCTTTTGAAAACGCAAACATTCTTGATAATCCCAACGCCACTTTTTAACCAGCAAACAGTCGTCTTTAAGAATTTGAATTTCAGATTCGCTTGGAAGAGCAAGGGATTCAAACTGAGAGTTGGCTACGTTTTCCAATTGATTTCTTTTCCTTCTTTTTGATTTAAAAAATCCAAATAATCCGCCGCTTTATAGGAGCTTCTGACCATGGGCCCTGAAGCGACGAAATCAAAGCCAACATCATAAGCGATTCTCTTTAAATGCTCAAATTCCTCAACTTCATAGTATTTTTGAACTTCCAAATGCGCCAAAGTCGGCCTTAAGTATTGTCCAAAAGTTATAATGTTGACGCCCGCTTTTTTGAGATCAACCATGGCCTGCGCAAGTTCGTCCTTGGTTTCTCCAAGGCCGACCATGATAGAGCTTTTAGTGTGTATATGCGGATAGTTTTCTTTGTAAAAAGCCAATGCGTTGAGAGTCTGCTGGTAATTGGCCCTTCTATCTCTCACCGGATGAGTTAGACGTTGAACCGTCTCCAAGTTTTGGGCGATAACAAATGGATTGCTTTGGGCCAAAGTCTTCATATGTTCGGCTTGCGCGTTAAAATCGGGAATAAGAACTTCCACTTTAACGTCCGGATGATCGTTTTGAACTTTGCTTATAACCGCGGCAAAATGCCCGGCTCCAAGGTCTGGAAGGTCGTCCCGGTCAACGCTCGTGATAACAAGATAGCGAAGCCCCATAAGGTTAACCATCTCCGAAGCCTTTTTTGGCTCGTCTAAATCCAGCAATCCTTTTGGATTTCCTGTTTTCACATTGCAAAATTTGCAAGCGCGCGTGCAAGTGTCTCCCAATATCATCATGGTGGCGGTCTTTCGGTCCCAGCACTCTCCGAGATTTGGACACATGGCCTCTTCGCAAACGGTGTAAAGATTTCGCTCTCGCAAAGATTTTTTAACGGAAAGATAGTTGTCTCCCTTGGGAATCCTGGCCTTTAAATACCGGGGTTTTCCTTTCAGATTCTTTTTTCCATATTTTTTGAAAACAGTTTTCTCTTGCATCGCCTTTCATTTATCATTATTTTTTGGGATGGGAAAGTGAGGATTTTAAGCGGCTTTTGCTTGGTTTTCGGCGGAACCTTGATGTTCAGGGGAATTAAAGACAATTTTTAGGTCATTTCC